>NZ_NXIB02000017.1 GCF_002412335.2 Tychonema bourrellyi FEM_GT703 | reverse complement strand
GTTAACAGTTAACAGTTAACAGTCAACAGTCAACAGTTAACAGTCAACCTGCTTGAAGTAATTGTGCAATTTCTCCCTGACAGTGTTCTGTAAGTTCAGCCACAACTGCTTTAGCTTGTTTCCCTCGATATTGCTGTTTTCGATCGCCCGTAATCCAATACGGACGGCCAACAAAGACATTAACTCGCTTGTAGACTATCACAGGATGCCATCCAGGGCGATCGAACAACGGTTCGGAAGGATCGAACAAACTCAATAATTTTAGCGGTAAGCCCGATCGCACCGACTGTTCCTCAAAAGAACTAATCGCGATCGGCAAAACCACCAAATCCCGCACAGACGCCCGCAAAGCCAAATGAGCAAATCCCCGCTGAAACTTTCCCACAGTCTGTGGTTGCGTAAAATTCACCATCGGTTCCGCACCCTCTGGAAACACCCCCACCATCTCCCTATTTTGTAGCAACGCCGTCGCCTGATCGAAAAAATGCTGCTGTCGGTGTTCCGGTTTCTTCAACGGGAAAGCGCCGAAAGATGTGACCAATTCCCGAACCACCGGAACTTGACCCATGTAATGATGACAAGCAAATCGGATCGATCGACCCAAAGCCGCAGTCAGCAACACCGGATCTAAGAAACTGCGGTGATTGCTGACCACCAAAACCGGACTCTCTTGCGGGATGCGATTTTCTTGGTGTAAAAACATCCGCGTTCCCAAACCAGCCAGTAAACAGCGTGAAATCAGTAAAGTGCGATCCTCTCCGAGGGCTGCGCTAACGGGCGACATAGGCAAAAAAATAGGTGTGACCTTAGCAAAGTTGATTCCATTCCTCTGATAAGTTAACATTTCTTTACTAAATTGGCGATCGGCAACAAATTTGTGGAACAGGCATCTTGCCTGTTAAAAGCAGGCAGGATGCCCACCCCACAAGACAACTCACTCTTTGTGGAACAGGCATCTTGCCTGTTCTTGATTAGTCAGAAACCGGGTTTTTTGACGAAAATATTGCATCTGAGCCTTAATACTGCCGAAAAACCCGGTTTCTTTGGTATCTTACAGAAACCAAAAATCTATAAGTCTTGTTGCGACCTCTCCAAAAATGTTGAGAACTGCCCTCAAACCAAGTTACGCTAACTAAACTGAGAAATTTAAAATATTTTCGCACCAGCCCTAATAGAAATCTTGCGAGGTACCAAAATGAATAACTTGCACAACTATCGCCTGAGATGCACGCTGACCTTCGGCGACATTTATGGTCAAATCATTATTTGGCTGATTGTCATCTTTATGAGTCTAGCCTCCGCCCTCGCCTTGTGGAGCAGCGCCCGTCAAATCTACGCCTTAGCAACCGTCGGACTGATCTTAGTGCTGTCTCTACCCTTCTTGTTATTTGCGTTTGTGACGACTCTGCTCAATCACATCGAAGTCACAGCCGTAGAACCAGCTAATCTTGCCCAACCCTCCGCTAGCGCCAATTTACCAGGTCAAAAACCAGCCCAAGCTGTGGGCTAATCTAATTCAAAGATTGTTGATTTTATTGAAAATCAACAATCAAAAGCTAAAAAGTTCCTTACCTTTGCGTCAGGAACTTTTTTTGTGCATCAGAATTAAGTGTAGAGAAGAACACTCAACATTACTCAAAAAATGCTAGAACACGACGTAATCATTGTGGGCGGCGGTTTAGCAGGTTGCCGCGCCGCAGTAGAAATTGCCCGGACTGACCCCAGCTTAAAGGTAGCCATTGTTGCCAAAACTCACCCGATTCGATCGCACTCCGTCGCAGCCCAAGGCGGCATGGCCTCCAGCCTGCAAAATGTCGATCCCGAAGACAGTTGGAAAGCCCACGCTTTCGACACAGTAAAAGGTTCAGACTATTTAGCCGACCAAGATGCCGTAGAAATTCTCACCCGCGAAGCACCGGGCGTAGTCATAGACTTAGAACACATGGGAGTTCTATTCTCTCGCCTCCCAGACGGCAGAATTGCCCAACGCGCTTTCGGCGGACATTCCCACAACCGCACCTGTTACGCCGCCGACAAAACCGGTCACGCCATCCTCCACGAATTAGTCAACAATCTGCGCCGTTACGGAGTTCACATCTATCAGGAATGGTATGTCACCCGCCTGATTTTGGAAGAAGGCCAAGCTAAGGGCGTTGTTATGTACCGCCTGCTAGACGGTCAAATTGAGGTTGTGCGGGCTAAGGCGGTGATGTTTGCTACGGGGGGTTACGGTCGGGTTTACAACACGACCTCGAACGATTACGCCTCAACTGGAGACGGTTTGGCGATGACTGCTATGGCGGGATTGCCGCTGGAAGATATGGAATTTGTGCAGTTTCACCCAACTGGTTTGTATCCGGTGGGAGTGTTGATTTCGGAGGCTGTGCGGGGCGAAGGGGCTTATTTGATTAATTCAGAGGGCGATCGATTTATGGCGAATTATGCCCCCTCGCGGATGGAATTAGCCCCTAGAGATATCACATCAAGAGCAATCTCCCTAGAAATTCGTGCAGGCCGAGGAATCAACGTTGATGGTAGTGCTGGCGGCCCGTTTATTTACATGGATTTGCGGCACATGGGACGGGAAAAAATCATGAGCAAAATTCCGTTTGCTTGGGAAGAAGCCCACCGTTTGTTAGGGATTGATGCCGTAAATCAGCCGATGCCCGTCCGTCCGACAGTCCACTATTCAATGGGGGGAATTCCTACGAATGTGAGCGGACAAGTTCGCAGTAGTGTTGATGGTTTGGTAGAGGGTTTCTTTGCAGCAGGCGAAGCAGCTTGTGTCTCTGTTCACGGCGCGAACCGTTTGGGCAGTAACTCGCTTTTGGAATGCGTAGTTTACGGCAAAGTTACTGGTGCAACCATAGCACAATTCGTGCAAAATCGCAAGCTTCCAGCAGTGGATGAACAGCATTATATCAATGAAGCAAGCCAGCAAATTCAGGCACTTGTAGAACGTCCCGGCAAATACCGGATCAATCAAATTCGGCAACAGTATCAAGATACGATGACTGAGTATTGCGGCGTATTTCGCAGCGCCGAATTGATGCAGGAAGGTTTGCAGAAATTGGAGGAATTGGAGCGACAATATCAGGAGGTTTATTTGGATGATAAAGGCAAGTTGTGGAATACGGAAATTGTGGAAGCTTTGGAGTTGCGGAGTTTGATAATTGTGGGTAGAATGATTTTAACTTCGGCTTTGAATCGCCATGAAAGTCGGGGAGCTCATTGGCGGGAAGATTTTCCGCAGCGGGATGACGGCAATTTCTTGAAGCATACGCTGGCCTATTATTCGCCTGCGGGGATAAATTTGGCTTATATGCCGGTGGCGATTACGATGTTTGAGCCGCAGGAACGTAAATACTAGAAGCTAGTTTGAAATCCTTGTTCCCGTGCTGAATTTGGGAACAAGGAAAACCTTCGGAATTGAGATCGTACTATTTTATCAACAGGGTAGACTGGCTGCAACCCTTATTGGGTCTAGTTCCTAGACCTCTTTGTCACCCTCCCAGGTCAGTGACAAAACCTAAAAAGTTTTTATTCGAGCGAGGAATTGTGTACGTTCGTACACAAAAAAAACAATCGGCCGATCGCTCTGCCTGAGACGAAATTAGATAATCTTTAGTCTCTTGTACCACTTTTAGTCATATTGGGCTATAATTATGTCAGATACGACATATTATTGTAAACTCTATGACTGGACTGTACTTAATTTATGGAATCCCAAGGCGAGAACAAGGATGTTGTTTGGCTCAGAGGCGAAGTAAAAACTCCTCCTTTTTCCGCCTCAGCGCGAATTGAGGCAGGGATGTTATTAAGGATGTTACAAAATGGAGAAATTTTAGCGATGCCTGTCTCTCGACCTATGCCAAGCATCAGCCCTCACTGCCACGAATTGCGGATCGATGATAGTGAAGCCGATAAACAGTGGCGAATTATTTACCGGATTGACTCAGATGCTATTGTCATTGCAGATGTGTTTCAAAAAAATACCCAGAAAACGCCTAAGCGCGTGATTGAAAACTGTCAAAGACGACTGAGATTGTACGATCAAAGCTCAGGAGAAACCTAGTTATTTCGGGACTTTCATTAGGGTGGGCATTGCCCACCTTACAAATTGAGAGACAATTCACCATTCACAATCCTTCGTCTGTGTAACTTATATAATTAAAAGAGGTAATATTCATAATGGATGCCATTAAACGTCAACGTTTAGAAGCAGCAGGTTGGCGGGTGGGAGATGCCGCAGACTTTCTGGAACTTTCAGCGGAAGAAATTGCTTTTATTGAGATGAAGCTGTCTCTAATTAAACGCTTGAAGCAGCTTCGCATCAGTCAAAATCTTTCTCAAGAGAGTTTAGCTAAGAAAATCAAGTCTAGTCAGTCACGGGTAGCTAAAATTGAAGCCGGCGATCCGTCTGTTTCTCTTGATTTGATGGTAAGGACAATGCTAGCGATGGGAGCAACTCGTGAGGATGTGGCACTGGCTATTACTTCTTCCAAAAGCTGAGAAGCAGACAGTTGACATTTGAGAATATTCTAGAAGGTAAAGTTAACTTTATAATCGCCCTTTTCCCAAATTCTCTCCCGCTATCTCACTCTCCAGCATTCTCCGTAACTTCCTCCACAGATAAACTTAGCGCCTGTGCTATATGTTCGGCACTCAAACCCATTCCCAACAATCGGGGAATTGCATCCCTTCTTGCCTGAAATTCAGCTTACAGTTCAAAATAATATATGAGTAAAACGACACAGACATCTCAATTCCAGCAAGCTCTTGAAGCTGTAGAAGTTTTATCATTAGAAGATCAAGCTATGCTTCTAGATATTCTTCAGAATCGCCTGCGACAACAGCGACGCAATGAATTACTTAAGGAAGTGGCAGAAGTTCGTCAAGAGTATGCTGAGGGAAATGTTAAATTTGGTTCTGTAGCCGATTTTATGGCGGAGTTGGATGATTGATGAAAATTGGTTGGACTCCCAAATCTATTCGTACTTTCAAAAAGTTAGTTCGTAAAAATCCTCAGCTTCGCCCTTTGATTGAAGCTACGCTATAACTTTTGTCTGAAGACTGCTTTAACCCCAGCTTGCGAACTCACAAATTGACTGGAGATTTATCGGGTATCTGGTCGTGTTCCATAGATTATGATTATCGGATTTTATTTGAATTTGCGATCGATCCAGAAGATGAGGAGGAAGCTATTTTATTGCTCAAAATGGGTTCTCATGATGAAGTCTATTAAAATCAAACTCTGCGGATGTTCCTGAAAATTTTTCACAAAAGTACCGTCTGATTCTGGTAATTGAGTGCGATCGGGGAAAGCAGGAGGTAGAACAATGCGATCGACGCTTTGGGTCATAATTCCCTCCGAGGTTTGATAATTGGCGATCGGTAATTGGTAAGAGACTGTTGGCGAATCAAGAAAGGGTAATGCCACTGGCCGATAAAATGTGGATAGTGTAGGTTGGGTAGAGCGCGAGCGAAACCCAACTCTTCTAAGTAGTTAAACAGAATTAATTACACAATATTTTGCCTGAAACCCTTGCCTAGCAAGGAGTCTTTATGTAATTAATTTTGTGTGGTTACTTAAAATCCAGTGTTGGGTTTCGCTGACGCTCTACCCAACCTACAGTCCTACAGTCCTGCTCATTGGTGTCAACTTAAGCCTGAAAGCCCTGAGAAATCTGGTTTTTACCTGAGTCTAGATCCCCCTAAATCCCCCTTAAGAAGGGGGACTTTGATCGGACTCCTGTCCCCCCCTTCTTAAGGGGGGTTAGGGGGGATCTAGGGTTAATAGTCAAACAGTAGTCTGTGACAGGGTTTGGCCTTAAGTTGACACCTATGAGTCCTGCTGTGTCCCTACAGTTATACTTAAGGCTTCGGTAGCGCACCTTCAGGACTCGGTGATGCCCCCGGTTTAGGACTCGGTGATGCCCCCGGCTTTGGACTCGCAGCCGCCGCAGGAGATGGCTTTGGAGTATCGCTAGCTAACTGATTGATTTGGTCTTTGTAGTTAGGAGGAGCTAACTCCGTAGCCTTAGCAAACAGGGTTTTTGCTTCGTCTGTTTTTCCCTGTTCCTTAAACACGATCGCCTTTCCGAGAGTTGGACGAAAATCCTTGGGATTAGCCTTAGCAGATTCGTCATAAATCGCGATCGCCTCCTCAAACCGCTTCTGCACAGCATAAACCTGTCCCAAAATCAACTGCACCGAAATTACATCAACACTTCCCGGTTTTGCCAGATTCGCAGCCGGAGCAGCTTTTAGCGTATCTTGCAACAGCCCGATCGCAGCTTCCGGCCGCTGCTGCACCAACAACAAATTCACTAATCCCTGTAAAGCCTTAATTTCCCCAGGCTTAGACGCTAAAATTGACCTGTAAGCCTGAGCCGACCCTTCGCGATCGCCCGTGCGTTCCTTAGCCTGAGCCAGCAAAATCCCATATTCAGTAGTCTCAGGATTCAGCTTAGCCAACTTTTCTAAAGGAGACACCACATCCTTAATGTCCCCCACACCTTGCCCAATCAACTCCAGCCGCACCTGTAACAGTCCCCGCAAAGCCGTTACATTGTCAGCTTCCCGCTGCAAAACCAATTCGTAACCCCTCGCCTGAGCTTGCAGCAACTCTGGCTTCTCCCCAGCCGCCGCCGTCTGAGTAGGCGTTGGAGTTGACCTAGTGGTTGTTTGACTGGCCTTGAGAATGCTGTCCAAAATTGGTACAAGAGAAAATCCCAAAAAAGCGATGAGCGACAGCACCACCACCACAGTAATCAACCCACGACCCTTGTTTGCTTTTTCCATAATTCAACTATTTCAGCTTAAGATTTACTATTTTCTGAGTTAGATATTTAGTCCACTGCCTGCAAGCCATCTGACGAAGTAACCTTTTGCTTGCAGCTAATATGGTAACAGACCCACAACTCCATGCTAGCTAAACAATTTTGGACACTCAGACCCGCAGCCCCAAGGATTGCGCCGTCCAATTTAGTCTGGTTGAGTTAAAAATTACCAAAAATATGGCGGATCAGCCCGTTATGTAATTGGATTAAGTAAAATAGGCAAGCTGAATATCCTAAATGCTATTAGCCAGCAACTCCAATCACAGCGCGATCGGCTCGTGCGATCGGTCAGCAACTCCCAAAGTCTTTGCCAACAAGGATTTTAGTAGCTAGCTCACCGATCGGCATTCTACCACGCATTGAAAATTGGCGTTGACGGGTCACAACCAGACCTCCGGGCCCCGTGCCCGCCTGTCAGGTGCTAGTAGTGTTGAAAGCAGTTTTTTCAGTTTATTCCTAATTTCCCTTAAGGGATGTGTCTCCGCTGCAAGGAGTTTTTATGAACCCCTCTCCAAACCGCTCTTCCAAATCGCCCAAATCTACTTCAACTCGCAAGGCTCGACCAAGCGAACCAGCCGTCAATCCGTCCAAAGATCCAGTTTCTGTTCCTGAGACACCAGATGAAAGTCTGGTGGCTTCGGCGTTGGCTACACCTGTTGACGAAAATCAACCGCCAACACCTACAGACACCCCAGCGTCCAAGGACACGCTCCAACGACCGCTCTACAGTTCTGCCCCCAAGGAGAAAACAAAGCCAAAAGATTCACCCAGTGAGCCTCCTGCACTCTCAGATCCCGCAGTACCATCGGCATCTGCCACCAATACTCCAGTCCTCCCAGTTGCTGCGCCCGTCACCGCCGATGCTGTGACTCAGGAAAGTCAAGCCACCGATGACTTACCCGCAGTGATGCGCCAACATCCGATTCCACCCCCCAGCGAGCCGAGACAGTACCGAGCTGTTGGTTTGGTGCGAGGCCGCTACACCCAGTCTGAAGAGCAGTTCACGCGAGGTATGCTCATGGCTGCCGACGGAACTGCCATCGACGCGGTTTTGCTGGGTAGAGTCATGAGTTTAGTCAAAAATCACCTGGACTTGGAACAAGAACACCTGTGGGTTGTCTATCCTCGCACCAGACAAGAAGATGGTAACTTACACGCCCAGATTATGGGAGTTTGGGAGCCGGAAACACTCAAAAAACCTTCCGAACCGTCCTCTGACGAGGAAAGTCAAGACACAGGAGAAATTGAGAGCAGTGGCGAAACATCTTCCGTACCTTTGCCCCCCTCTGAACCTGATGTTGAAGATGGCTATTTTTCGATTCGAGGCGAGGTAATCTATCAATCTCAAGATGAAGAAAAGTACGTCATCGTCAAAATCAAGCAAGCTCCCCGCAAGAATGACGAAAACAAGATGAAGTTTTTTAAGTTGAAACTGAAGGGGGATTTAGCAACAAAGGCGATCGGGTTTTTTTGGGATTTCCACGTCAAGTTACAGGCTGAGACTCTGATGATTCAGCAGGCTAACAATATTGGGGCGCTGCCGATCAAAAAGCGGAAATTCCCCCCCGGTGAAAAACCCGGCGGCTCCAGAGGAGGGGGAAATAAACGTCCATATACTCCTAGACCAACTGGTGACGGCCCTCGTTCAGAGCGTCCGAACATCAAGCCCTCAGCCGGAGCGCCCCCAGTGCCCAAGGAACCCCTTCCTAAGCCGATTAAGAAACCTAAGCCTGTTGAGTCGTAAACCGATTTGAGATGTGATACCAATTCCGGTTGCACCGGAATGACAGTTGACAGTTGAGTGTTAACAGTTGGGGGGAGTTTTCGCCAGAATTCTTCAATCCAAAATCTAAAATCGCCAATCTAAAATCGTCTAATCCAGCCTGACTTGCGCCCCCCACACATCCTGTGGCAGAAATACTCTGTCTGCTGGTAGAGGAGCAACTGGGGCCGTCAGGGTAAATTGACCAGCTTCAATTTGCTGCTTCAATTCCAAAGCTACTTGTCTGGAGAGAAACATACTGGCGAGGGGGGCGACCCGCACGGGTTTGCCCTCTATGAGAATACGACCAGTCTTTAATTGGGCATAGCTAACTAAACCAAAGGTGGGACGAACGCGCCGGGGGATGGAGAAATCTACCACCGGCGCTACTATTTTTTGGTCTGATACTGCACAGTTGGCAACGACGGTTTCGTTTAAGACGGGAAAGGGGATGCCGACTCCCAGCATCAGGGATGGGCCGTAGTTTTTGAAGTAGCAGCCTCGTACCCATTTGGAGTTCATCTGTTTGGCATCACCGATGAGTGCGAGGGTGGCGGCGGGGCCGATGGGGGTGCGGTTGGGCTGGCGTTTTTGCAGGGGAAAGTGCTGGGTTCCTTCCCAGGTGATGTAGCCCTGAGCGCCTCCTAGGAAGATTCTGGTGCCAATGCCGATGAGTTGGAGGTCGGGGTCATTTAGCAGGGGAGACATGGCTCCAAGGCTGGAATAGACGGCGTTGCCGAGGTTTGGTTGTAGGGGGCCGAGGTAGGTGAATAATGGTCGATCGCCCCCATTGACACCCACAATAAAGTTTTGATATGCGTTCCGGGGATTGAATAAATAAAACTGGTTGATAGTATCGCGGGTAATTGTGGTTTCAAAGGAAGCGCGGGGATAGCAGTCTGTGACTTGCCCCAGGGCGCGCAATTGTACGGGTTTGCCCGCAATCAGATCTTCGATGACGTGTCCACCGCCTCGTTCGCGGGATTCTTCCCCGTCTTCGGCTACTTGGGTGGCTCCCAGGTACAGGTCTACGGCTCCAAAGCCGGAGTAGGCTAGAACGCCGTCTAGCCAGCACTGACGGATTTTTATGGGGGGATCTGTGTGGCCGAGGTTGATGATTGCGCCTGATGATTCCATCGGCTCGAAGGTGCCGGTGGTGATGACATCGACTTCTTTGGCGGCTTGGGTAATGCTGGTTTCTTGGACTCGGTTTTTGAGTTCTTCGATTGTCCAGACTGTGGCTTTGCCCTGAGTGATTTTATCGTTAATTTCGTCGATCGTTCTCATATATTTTAGATTTTGGATTTTGGATTTTAGATTTTGAATTGATTGATTTTAATTTTGGATTGATTGATTTTGGATTTTCGCAGGAGCGAAATGCAGTTTTGGCGATCGGGCAATAGTTTGAGATAAAAGAAATATATTATAACTGAGATATTGTACCATTCTCAATCAGCCTTTTATGAACAGGCTTTCCGGCCTGATCCACAATAAAATTAACTCTTTGTGGAACAGGCATCTTGCCTGTTCTTGATATATGATGCAAGATGTGAGCTATAACAGATATAAGAATAATATCATAAATCAAATAAAAGGCGATCGCCATGACTCAAGCTGTATCAACAAAACCCGTCACCTTCGATGAATTTATCGACTGGTATCCAGAAAATTCAGAAAACCGTTACGAACTGCACAATGGAGCTATTGTTGAAATGCCTAAAGCAACCGGAGAACATTCAGAAGTATCTGGCTTCCTGATCGCTGAGCTCAACTTTGAAATCAGACGACTAGGACTTCCCTACTTCGTTCCTAAAGAATGCGTGGTCAAAGCTGATAATGAGCTATCTGGTTACGAACCGGATGCGATCGTTTTGGACAGGGAAGGGACGGACAGCGAACCGAGATGGAAAAAGCAATCTATCATTACAATGGGTAGTTCTGTTCGGCTAATTGTCGAAGTTGTCAGTACCAATTGGCGGGATGATTATGGTTATAAATTGGTTGATTATGAAGCCTTGGGTATTTCTGAATACTGGATTGCCGACTATTTGGGACTTGGTGGCAGACGCTATATTGGCAATCCGAAACAACCTACTTTTTTTGTTCATCATTTGGTTGATGGTGAATATCAGGCTAGTCAGTTTCGGGGGACAGATCGGGTTGTGTCTCCCACATTTCCAGAGTTGAATTTGACTGTTCAACAGATTTTTACTGCGGGAAGAAATGTGGCTTAAAATGCTAAGCTAAGCCTTTTTAGCCTCGGCGACTCAAGTCGCGGCTACACAAACAAAGTCCGCCTGCGCAGACTAATATCAAATCCGGCTTAAATACTCTTTTTATCTCTTAGTCTGTGGAGGCAAACTTCCTTTGTGTAGAAGCGGTTTAAACCGCCGAATCATCCGGATCATCTGTATTCTTTGAGATTTCTGATTTGTGTTCTGGATCGCTTTCTGGTTGACTCTGTGTTACTCCTATAGCTTCGTACTCCTCGTAAATAGCAGTGTCTATCGCTGCTAGGTTTCTGGGATTGGTGTGCCACTGGTTGAGAATGTCTTTAATTAAGACTTCTCTAATCCAAACTTGAGCGACAACGGTGAGAGGAAGGGCCAGCAATAGCCCTAAAAATCCAAAAAAGGTAGCAAAGAATACTTGAGATATTAATGTTACTGCTGGCAGCAGTGATACTTGCTGTGCCATGACATAGGGGGTGAGAAGGTTACTTTCAAATTGTTGGATGAGAAAGTATAGTATTAGTACAAAACCGGATTTTAAGGGAGAGTCTAAAAGTGCGATCGTCATTGGGGGAATGACACTCAAACCAGGCCCAATATTGGGTATTAAGTTCAGTAAGCCGGCTACTACAGCGTGAGCTAGGGGCAAGGGAACTTGCAATACCGACAAACCAATTAGACTCAGAAAAGTGATAACGCTCATGCTAATTAAAGCGCCAATGACCCATCGACCGAGAGCTACTTCGCATTCATCTAAGATACCATCGACTCGTCGCCGATAAAAAGAGGGAAATAATTGTATAAATGCTTTGCGGTAAGATTGAGGTTCTGCTAATGTCATTAATGTCAAAACTATGACTAGCAAAAAGCTGAGAATAACGCCTAATGTGTTGCCAACAAACGCTCCTGCACCGCCGACGAGTTGGTTAAATATGGGTCGGAGTTGTTGAATAATTTCGTTAATATCAAGATTCGGTAGTCGCTGACCAATTTGTCCAGAAAAGCTAGTTTCAATCTGATCTATCCACTCATTTAATTTTGCGATTCCTTGAGGAGCTCTTTGGGTAAGTTGTTGAAATTGTTGGGCAAAAGGTGGTACAACGATCAGGAATAAGCCTACGAAAATGAGGATTAGGAAGCTAACTGACAAGAGTACAGCGATCGATCTTGTGAGCCGGAATTTTTGTAAGTACCGTGCTAGCCTATTTAAGGCTGTGGCTAAGACGACGGCGGCAAATAGCAGCAATAGGGCTTGCCTGATTTGCCAGAGGATGTAACAAGATGCGATGAGGGCTAATAAGCCTATCCATTGTCCTAGCTTCATTGGTTTGAGATTTGAGATTGGAATAGGGATTTGCTGTGCGATTTGAGGGATGTGTGGGAATCGCTTCTCTCCAAGATACAGCGTATTCCAGGTTTATCAACAGATTCTTTCGGGATCAAATATGGTAGTTGTAGCCGTCTGATTTCAAAGTTGAGATCGGCAATCAAAAAGCCTGTAAGTTTAGAGTGTTTACCTGTTGCTTTTGGCCTTTCAACAATAGCTCCATTATGTAGTTCGTAGTGCTATTCTGAATTCTCAATTTAACTTGTCTTTGATTGCGATCGCCCTTAAGCCCCTATCTTGACTGTTGCCACGCCCGCCAGCCCAGAATAGCAGCTACAATCAAGCTGGGGGAAAGGACGGCGATCAGGGCGTTGATGTCGGTGGAGGGTATAGATAAGCTAGGCCCTGCGTACTTGATGGCCAGGGAAAGGGCGGCGGAGAGGGTGAATACTTTGAGGATGGGGCTGATGTTGGTGTTCATATAGGTGATGGTTGATTGTATAATTAGCTATTGAGACTATTATGCCAAGTCTCTGCCGTTATGGCGATCGCACATTACAGTTTTTAACAGGAAAGTGACGATGAATGTTGTTTTAAACCCAGAATTAGAACAGTGCATCCTCAATCCCCCGAATTTATCCGTGGGGTCAATCGAAAATCTAAAATCTAAAATCTAAAATCTAAAATCTAAAATCGAATGACCTACACCACACCCAAATTACTTAGCTTTGAGGAGTTTATCGCCCAATATGGGGATAATACACGCTATGAACTAATTGACGGAGAACTCAGAGAGATGGAACCTACTGGCCCTCACGAAGCTGTTTCCGGGAGTATTGCGGGTAGAATTTATGTCGAAATTTTCCGCGATAATTTCAACTGGTTGGTGCCAAAAACTTGTCTGCTCAAACCTCTATATGCAGAAGCCACAGCGCTGCGTCCTGACATAGTTGTTTTAGATCAAGCAGAACTTAGACAAGAACCACTTTGGCAAAAAGAACCAGTTATTTGTAACGGTAGTACCATTAAGCTTGTTGCTGAAGTGGTTAGCACTAATTGGCAAGATGATTATGCCAGAAAAGTGGAGGAATACGCTTTTTTGAATATCCTCGAATATTGGATTGTGGACTTTCGGGGCTTGGGTGGTTGGCAATTTATCGGCAATCCCAAGCAACCGACTTTTACAGTCTGCCAGTTAGTGAATGGTGTATATCAGCAGCAACAATATCGCTTGGGAGATACTATTTCTTCTTACCTGTTTCCAAATTTACAACTGAGACTCGATGACATTATGCCGACTTGAAAATCTAGTATCTATCTAGAGATTGAAGCTTGCCGGAACTGCCCGATCGCATAGCGATTAAATGATGATACAATGCAGTGATAAAAATTAATCATAAATTCTATGACGCGATTCATTCACGATCGCTTTGCTAAAGAATACCTGGAAGAAATGCTCTCTCCCATCGGAACAGTCAATGTTGGTCGCGATGTGACGAGCGAAGTCCGAGAAATCGATGTCTATTTCACTCCAGGCACCCCAATCCCAGAATATACACAAAATCTAGGATTGTTGGGAAAAATGGCTTGTACGACTGCAATATTTGAACCATTTCGCAATCCGATCGCTGTCAGCGACGTCTGGAACTGTACGAGTAAGTTATTCGATTTGCGAAGAGAATTAGAGCGGCAGGCAAGAAGAGAAAATACTCGCTATGATGATGCTAAGTTGCCCTTCCTGTGGATTTTGACACCGACAGCCTCGAAATCATTAGTTTCAGGTTTTGGTGGCATACCAAACCTCTCTAATTGGCTGGAGGGCATCTATTTTTTCCCGGAGCACTGGCAAGGGGCAATTGTGGTGATTCACCAGTTGCCAGAAACACCAGAAACCCTGTGGTTGAGGATTTTGGGCAAAGGGAAAGTGCAGCAAAGGGCGATCGCCCAATTGAGCGCTTTAGCCACCAATGATCCGCTGCGGATGACTGCCTTAGAGTTATTATATAGGTTACAGTCAAATTTAGTGACCGATACCCCACAAAAATTAGAATCAGAAGAGCGGGAGTTAATTATGGCCATTACACCACTTTTTCAACAACAAATACAAGCAGCACAGCAACAAGCTAGGGAAGAAGGGCTAGAACAAGGGCTAGAACAAGGGCTAGAACAAGGGCTAGAACAAGGGCTAGAACAAGGTAGACAAGAACAGCAACACTTAATTTTATCAGATTTTCTCTCAGGAAGATTCGGAGAATTAAGCCCCAAAATGAGCGTTTTTTTAACGCCTCTCTCCAAGTTGTCGGCGACGGAATTTACTCGGATGTTGCTGGCAATATCAATGCTGACTGTCGATGAATCAGGACAGCAACAAGCAGTTAAATTGTTGGCAGAATATGTCTTGAAGCGGCATTTAAATGAATCGGCAGATATTCTCGATACAGCCGTTAGCAATTTATTGAAATTGCCAGTGGTTGAATTGACTGTGTTGGTAGAAGAACTGCCACAGTTATCGGCTGATGAATTGAGGGCAAGATTATAGAGTTTTTGGAGGAGAGCAATCCTTGCAGGAGTCGTAAATCTTTTTACCCCACCCCAACCCTCCCCTTAGTAAGGTCCGGGAGTAAGAAATTCACAAATGATTTAGGATTGCTATAGCGATAATGGCAATAAGACCGAAGCTTGATGGAGGTTCGCACAATGACACAGACACTCTTACGGCCACTAGACCAACGCTTCATTCACTCCGGGATTAGCTGGCAACAATTCAAGCTAATTCAACAGGGGTTTTCTGACTCTCCTGGTATCAAGTTATTCTATTACAAAGGAGAGGTAGAAATCTTGGCAGTTTCCCCAGAACACGAATTTTTTAGTCGTACAATTTGTACGCTGCTGTCTATCTACTGTGCCGAAAATGAAATTGAGTTTGCACCTACGGGAAGCTTTACTCAAGAAAAGGAAGGGGTGGTGTCTGTACAAGCTGATGAATCTTATTTTATTGGCAGACGCATCACCCCAAATTCTCCTCCAGATTTATGTATCGAAGTTGTATTCACTAGCGGTAATGTGAAAAAAATGCAGCGCTATCGAGTATTGGGAGTTGCTGAAGTCTGGTTCTGGGAGGATGGTGTATTGGCTATGTATCGCTTGGGTTCTGAGGGTTATGAAAAAATTTCTTCTAGTGTGGTTTTGCCA
The DNA here is from genome assembly GCF_002412335.2 of Tychonema bourrellyi FEM_GT703. GTDB lineage: Bacteria > Cyanobacteriota > Cyanobacteriia > Cyanobacteriales > Microcoleaceae > Microcoleus > Microcoleus bourrellyi. Next base: position 44,058 of record NZ_NXIB02000017.1, on the reverse strand, counting down.
GATTTAGATATTAATTTACTGTGTCGTTGCTTGCTGATGGCTTCGAGTGTGGAGGCGATGAGGGAGTTTCGGAGAGGAATTTGTGGTTAGGCCGATCGCATTTTCCAGGCTTAACTTGATTTGAGTAGGTTGAGCGATCGCCAGCTTAGGAGTGTGCTACGATGATACTGGGGGCGAATAGGGCGAATAGTGCGATCGCATCTTTGGCAAAAAGGTAATCTCAACTTATCATAGGAATAACGTTAACAGCATTTAAAGTTGGGAGTGCAATCGCACATTACAGTTTTTAACAGGAAAGTGACGATGAATGTTGTTTTAAACCGAGAATTAGAACAGTTGATCCAATCTGAGTTAGACACGGGAAAATATGAAAATGTAGAAGCGGTGTTGAGAGAAGCATTAAAGCTTTTATCTGAGCGAAATAGTCGCCTAATCCTTGCTCGTAAAGTAAAGGATTTATTTGAGAAAACGCAAGGTATCCCAGAGGTTCAAGAAATTACAGAGGAGGAGATTGCAGCGGAGATTGAAGCTTACCGGAGATGTGAATGAAGATTGTTGTTGATACTAATATTTTAGTGTCTGCGATTTTGAGGGGACGGATGCCCAAAAGAGTGATTCAGTCAATCATCGATCGCCCGGACTGCGAGTGGCTGGTATCATTAGAAATTCTAGCGGAATATAAGGAGGTTTTGTTACGCCCCAAGTTTAAGCTAAGCCAGGGGGTAATAGAAGAGTGGTGGGAGATTTTTGATACGGTAACGCAGTTGATTGAGGTGGAGGTTGAGGTAGATTTTCCTAGAGATAGGAAAGATGCTAAATTTCTTGCTTGTGCTTTGGCTGGTAATGCAGATTTTTTAATAACTGGCGATCGGGATTTTACTGAGGTAGAAACTTTGGGCAATACTAAAATTGTTTCAGTTTCTGTTTTTCTGGATAAAATCTTAGGATAGGGGCAGGATAGAGAGCAAAGTACCAAAGCGATGAGGGAGTTTAGGCGAGGAATTTCTGGTTAGGGCGGGCGCTCTAGCAGAGGTAGGGACACTCCAAGAGCCGTGTCCCGGAGGCGGGGATCGATCGCGCGGTGTACTTCATAAACGTGGAATCTGCTATAGCAATCCTAAATCAGTTGTGTAATTGTTGTAGGGGCAATCCGACCCCTACTCCCCGTGGTTGCCCCGCTTATGCTGGGGTAGGCACTCTTAGCACTACCCCTACAAATCCTCATGAATGATTTAGAATTGCGATATATGTGTTGCGGCTTGGCGGCCGATCGCATATTTTCTGACATACTAAGATAATTTACCAGCATTAAGCATAATTGAACATGGATCACGAAAATTTAGAGTTAACTGCATTTGTTTGACTTGTTACATCCCCTGCACCGTTTGTTTGATTTCTGGTGCGGCAATCCCCATCAGGCTCAGGATTTTGTGCCCGTGGCGGAATGGACGGAGGCCCAATGGCGGGAAGCACGGGTACACCTGCACCCTCAACTGAGGACTTCCCAGGTGAGGGAAGATTTGATGAATTGCATTGACAGCCAGACGCCGTTTGAGATTAGCCGTTATATTATTGTGCCGACTTTGGCGCCGATCGCGATCGACTGTACAATGGCGGCTTGCTTGTTACCTCTGTGGGATGGGCCGCAGTCTGTCCTATCCCTGGTGGAAGAGTGGCTCCAAATCCGCTCCCAGATGGCTGTTAAGCTAGAGCCTGTTAGCGAACAAACAGCTTTTGAGGAAGTCAAAGAACTGTTGATCAGGCTGTAAGTCTTTCTGTATATGCTTTTGGAGCATTAGAACCAGGAGTTTAGAAAAAAAAATGAATTGGGGTGATATGAAAGGGCTGGTAACTGGGTAAGTTACATATAACAAAGAGTGAGAAATCAACCACCCCACCCCTCTAGGAGAAACAAACCATGAAAACTGAATTTAAAGCCAAGTTCCTGCAACAAATCAACAAAAGAAGACAGGATCAAGGTTTCACCCTGATTGAACTGTTGGTCGTTATCATCATCATCGGTATTTTGTCGGCGATCGCGTTGCCCGCGTTCCTCAACCAAGCAAATAAAGCTAAGCAATCAGAAGGCAAGCAGTATGTCGCTTCAATCAACAAGGGTCAGCAGGCTTTTTACGCAGAGAATAGCAAATTTTCTGTCGATACCACTGGTACTGAGTTGGGTCTTGGTATCAAAACTGCAACAAGTAACTACGAATATGACTTGAGCGGAGGTAACACGGGCACTGGAGGAGTTGTAAATGTTAAACCACTTGTTGCCTCTCTCAAAGGATATGGGGGAAGTGTGGCTTTAGTAACAGCAGGAGAGGCAAAAACAACTACCACCATCATCTGCCAAGAAGGAACTACAAATACAGGTAATAAAGGTGATTTAGCCGCAGGTGCTACTGCATGTAGTGGAACTGTCCCCGATCCTGTTACTAAGTAATATCTGAGTTTTATTACTCCGGCTTGTTGATAGTCCTGCATCAGCGGGTAGCAGATATTGCTACCCGCTTTAAAATTTTTATAAAAACTCCTTGAATAATTTATGATTTCTAGTGATTCATTCGTTGCCGGATGGCAGCAGCAAGCTGAAAAATATATTTCTTCAGAAAACTATTATCAAGCGGCGAAAATTTACGAAGAGGCAATTTTTCAGGAGCCTAATGTTAACTCCTACTACTGGCACTTAGGTTTGATTTTTCTATTGCAGGGCCAAGAAAGTGAAGCTCAGACAACATGGCTCATAGGAATGGCAGATGGAGAGTCAGAAGACATAGAAAAGTGGACAAAAGAACTAATTGAGGTATTGGAAACAGAAGCAGAGCGACGACGATTACAGGGAACAAAAGAACAGGATTATTGTATAGCCTGGGCAATCCGGCAGCATATACGGGAAATTAACCCAGAAGGAGTTAATAACTTGTTACATTTAATCGGGCTGTCCACTTTGCTCAAAACATACAAGGGAGAAATATTGAATGAGCTACATATCCTTGAACTACTCAATTCGGAAGTAGTAGAAGTCGATACTGAGCTATTAATACAAGTCCTAAAAAATGTTTTAGATTTGGCACCGTTTCACCCTTCATCTTTCGATTTTGCCGAAACAGCTCTGGTTTATGTTAAAGACAATACATCAATTTTAGAGCAATTTCTATATTCATTTGTCTATAAACTTTGTTACTCATTTAAACGAGCTGATGTTGCCGCTCGTTTTACCGAACTAGGTTTAAAGTTCCTTCCTAAACACCGAAAATTTTTATATGCGTTGGCTTCTTTTTATCAAGACAGCCGTGAATATACGAAGGGAATAGAAGCAGCTAAATTATACTATTCGCTTCAAGAAAACTTAGTCAATAAAATTGATGGTAACTTGCTAATTATGCGGGGGTTGATGGGTGCAGGTGGCTACTGGAATGAAGTTTGCTTGGCTTTTGAATTGCAGAAGTCCTTGCTTGCTTCTTTGATCGATGAACAAAATAATGATCTATGGGGGGCATCACCTCTGGGATTATTTAATTCTATTTTTTTCTTTCCTTATTTGCAAGATCGACTTGAGGAAAATTTGAAAATTCGCAGTCAAATAGCTAGTTTAGCACAATCACAAATAGAAACGTCTCTGAAGGAAAAGGTAGATTTGTGCCGCCAGTGGAAATCTAGGTTGATAAAAACAGATGTTTCTACAAGGCGTTTAAAAATTGGATATATCTCCCACTGCTTGTGGAATCATTCTGTAGGTTGGTTGGCACGATGGGTATTTCAGTACCACGATCGAGAGCGTTTTGAGATTAATGGTTACTTTATGGGATATCAAGAAAATTATAACTCATTACAAGAATGGTTTGTGGGTCAGGTTTCTAAGGCTTGCAAGTTAGAACTCAGTGGTCAAGAAGCTGCTCAAAAAATTTATGAAGATGAAATTGACATTTTGATAGACCTTGATAGTTTAACGCTAACTAACACTTGCGAGGCCATAGCAATGAAACCAGCACCGATACAAGTAACCTGGTTAGGTTGGGATGCCTCGGAGATTCCTGCTGTTGATTATTTTATTGCTGATCCTTATGTTTTACCGGAATCTGCTCAGGATTATTACACAGAAAAAATCTGGCGTTTGCCTCAAACCTATATAGCTGTAGATGGCTTTGAAGTTGGTGTACCTACTCTCCGGCGCGATCAATTGGATATTCCTCCTGATGCTGTTATTTATTTTACTGGTCAGAAGGGATACAAATATCACCCCGATACAGCAAAGCTGCAAATGCAAATTATTAAAGGAGTTCCCAATAGCTATTTTTTAGTGAAAGGGGTTGCCAATCAAGAATCTCTAAAAAACTTCTTTATTCAGATTGCAGAATCTGAGGGAGTAAGGGCAGAACGTCTAAGATTTTTACCATCTGCTCCTTCAGAAGAAGTGCACCGCGCTAATTTAGGCATAGCTGACGTAGTATTAGATACTTACCCCTACAACGGAGCTACAACAACTATGGAAACGCTGTGGATGGGTGTTCCGATAGTAACCCGTGTGGGGCAGCAGTTTGCGGCTCGTAACAGCTACACGATGATGATGAATGCTGGTATTTCCGAAGGGATTGCTTGGACTGATGAAGAGTATATAGAATGGGGAATTCGTTTAGGGAAAGATCCAGTTTTGCGCCAGCAAATATCTTGGAAACTGCGGCAGTCACGACAAACGGCTCCGCTGTGGAATGGCAAGCAATTTACGCGAGAGATTGAGAAAGCTTACGAGCAAATGTGGCAGATATATTTAGATAAACATTAGTCATAAGGGAGATCAGGTAATTGGAAAAGCTGAAAATTCTGGTTGTAAATAATCTATATCCACCCCAAGTGGTTGGAGGATACGAACGGGCGATCGCAGATTACGCTAAGCTTTTACAAGAGCGTGGTCATCAGGTTCTCGTTATCACCAGCAACACGGAACACTTACCCACTGGTTATAAAAAAGCTGATTCAGATCCTCAGACAGTGCGACGCTGTTTATCTTTATGGGGAAGTTGGACAGAGCTAGGAGCACAGCCTTTTTACCCAGCTCATGTTGCAGCAATTGCTGTACAAAATTACAAAACTTTAGAGGAAGTGTTGCGATCTTTTCAACCTGATGTTTGCTTAACAGGCAATGCAGATTTTTTAGGTTCGTCAATTTTAGAGCAGATACTAGCTGCTGGGATACCGATCGCTCATTATGTGATGAATTCACAACCCGGATATAGCTACGATTTAGCTCCTCATAGTTCATTGTATCGATACATTACTGTTAGTAATTGGATTCGAGAGAATTTACAAAAACAAGGCTACCCCACAGAAACAGCTCTGACGATTTACCCAGGTGCAGAGGTTGAGGAATTTTACCAAGCTGAACTTACACCGCGCGATCGGCTCCGCATTGTCTATGCCGGTTTAGTAATGCATTATAAAGGCCCAGATGTTTTGATTGAAGCTCTTTATTTGCTCCATGAGGCTGGTGTTGATTTTACTGCGACGATCGCTGGAGGTTCTCTCACTCCTGAATTTGCTCGGGTACTTCAGGAGTTTGTTGAGTCAGAAGGTTTAGAGGAAAAGATCTGCTTTACAGGACTTTTGTCTCGCCATGAACTCGTGCAACTGTACCGCACGCATAATGTCTGGGTGTTGCCCTCCCGTTTTGAAGAGCCTTTCAGCATTGGGCTAATCGAAGCTATGGTTGCTGGGTTGACGATTATTACTAGCGATAGGGGAGGCTCACCGGAAGCAGTACAGCATAGTAAAACTGGGCTAATCTTTGAGTCAGAGAATCCTTTGGATCTTGCTGATAATTTATCTTCCCTGCCTATGAATCCTGCCGAGTGGGAAGCTATTACTCGACGGGGACAACAAAGAGCCTTGTCTGAATTAAGTAGAACTCGCACAATGGATCAACTAGAGTCGGTTTTGTCTGAAATGGCAGTTCAAGACAATTCCTAAACTCCCGATCTTAATTGTCTTCCCAAACAGGAAGGTTTTCTGCACCAGCCTGTATAACTGCCTGTTGATTTTCGTTCTCTAAGACAACTCGATAGTTAATGCAGGGTAATAAAGCTTTCCAGTGTATTTCAGTGAGATTTCCCAGTAAAGAAACTTCTGGAACATCTGTCTCATCTAAATCTTGTTGCATAAGAATACTCATTATAACAGATGACAAAACTAGATTGGCATCTTCCTCAGAGATATTGCTTGTGTCCAGAAGCGCCGTTATTTTACTTGGATCTTTTTGAGCAAATAAAAGGGTAATTACACCTTCTAGCTGAAGACACAGGGACTCTTCAGGTTGCTGCCAATCAGGAAACAGAATTATATTAATCTCTCTCAGTCTTAAGTTATTGAGGAAGTCATCTAATTCCGCTGACAGTGAAACTTCTGGTGAGACAACCAACTCCAACTGCGAACGATCGCGATTCAATAGATTCTCCGCCTTGACCAGCTTTGGCATAATTTTCAAAACGGCTTGCGCTGCTTTTTTGGCTAATTCTATATTGCCCAATTTCTCCGAGGCTTGCGCTAAATGCCAAAAAGTGCGCCAGTGATTGCAGTCTTGATGAACAGAATCTTCTTTTTGAAACCATACACCAGTATAGTCGATAACCCGAAGAGCAAATGATTCACCGCAACGTCTTTCAAATTCATGGATTGCTTTGTTACAACCATCCCAGTGACCATAATCGTCTATCTGGATAAAACCGTTGGGAACAACACGATCGTAAATGTTTTTAAATATATCCATTGTTGACTCATACCAATCGCCATCAGCGTGCAGTAAAGCTATACTGCCTATTGCGGATTTAGATTCAGGTAAGGTTTGAGCAAATAGCCACTTAACGGGTATGACAATATCTGCGACATCCAAGGATTGACAAATGACATCTAAGTTGTCAGTAAGTGGAGCTTTGAGAGTCCCAGCAACCCAACCTGTTAAATTAGCAGGAATTCCGTGATGTTTATCAGCTTCAGTGGGTTCTGGCATCCCTTCAAAAGTGTCAAAAGCATAGAGGAGTCGCGGGCGCAAACTGTATCGCTTGATAACGACTGCGAGAAGTGCTGCTGACCCTCCTTTGTAACTGCCGCATTCAACGAAGTTACCAGGGATATTATCTAAACAGATTTGCCTTGCTAGGGAGTATAGCGAAAACAGTCGGGCTTCACTCAATAATGTGTAGGGTCTGATAACTGAGAGTATTTCTTGAAACTCGTCAGTGAGAGTTTTGTGAAAAGCTATATTGCTAAATTGAGCCTGGATATGATGCTGCAAGCTTTTTTGAACGTCCCCTACTTGCCAGTAAAGCGAGCTGAGATAGTTCTGAGCAATTAAAGAGCTTGGATGGACTTTTAGTGCCTGAGTGAAGGTAGCGATCGCCGTCTCTATCTCACCCTTCACAAAACACTCTTTGCCTTTCTGGATTAACTGAGTAAATTTTTGGCGATCGCCGCTCAAATCAACAGAGGAGCCTACTTGAGACACAGGTTGATACTCTTCAACATAATGAAACAGCTTATTTAAAAATGGATCACCGAGCGATGACGATTCTTTTACTTTCTTTAAAAAACCATTGGTACACCAAGTCATGTTATAGCCGAAGTAGTCGCAATAACTGCTATCAATTTCATATTCATCCTCGTGTTCGGACAAGAACTCTTTCAATGCCTTGTGAGGACCAATGTTATATGAAGCATCTTGAACTAAGTCTGAAATAATTCCATCTTCAATCACAATATATTCTTCAAGATTAAGATACGGATGGAAGAACTCCAAGACGTGCTTGCTAGTTTCGTAGGAGTGATCGGCATCTTCTATTACCAGTAAGGGACGCGGCAATGAGTTGATAAAATCTGGTGTCAATGTTTCCTGTAAAGCTCGTCCGTTTCCTTCCATGTAAGTGACGCGGGGATGTTGGACTGAAGTAACCTCGACAATATCAATAGAATAAATGTGACCCTCAATGCCAAAATTATTCAGCATATCTCCTAGCCACAAAGCACTACCACCATCTTTTGAACCAATTTCAATAATTGTACGCGGTTTTAAATTCCAGATTAATACGGGGTACAGTGCAAAGTCGAAGGGATTTTTAAGCATCGGCACGCCTCTGTATGAATAGTTCATACTAGCGTTTTGAATGGACAGCATATTTTCGCGTGCAAGTGTTGTATTCCACGAGCGTTGCTGTGTGGGTATTTTTATTGGCGATCGCAATATAGCCCTAGTTAAGCTTTCAACTTGCTTTTGTGCTTGACGGTGCGTCGGATCGATCGCCAGTTCTGCTTTAGCCGCTGCAAGTGCTTCCTTATGCCGTCCTACATTGCTCAAACAAACAGACCGCAGGTAGTGCATTCCTGGAACATTGATATTTAGTGAGGCGGCGTGTTCAGCTATTCGCATAGCTTCTACAGGCTTGTTGCTATTGAGGAATGCAACGGCTTGTTGCATCATTTCATGCACTTGTCGTACTGCAACTTCTCCATCGACAGACTGATTGTTTGACATACCGCTGACTGTGTAACTTTGTAAATGTGCTGGTAAAACCCAGTTAACTTTAGGATCGGGCTGATGGATAACTGGCTCTACATTTCCACGCCAAGCAACTCCCATAATTTGCATAGTTTGGTACACCAAAGTTTGCCACCCTTTTTGCTTGAAGTAATCCAAACCCTGAGCAACGTCAGGAGAAGCTAAATCGTGAAATAAAATCAAAGCATCTTTTTCTGCTAATTGTTCGCAAATAATTGCGTCATTAAGAGGGCCTGGTGCTTCGTGATTGCCGTCAATAAAAATCAACGACCACTTGGTTTGTAATTGATCTGCTAACTCTTCCACCTTTTGAGGGCTATAACCATCCACTAAATTAACTGACTCAAAAACTTCAGCCGCTTTCAGCGAATTGCTGACACTTTCATAAAACTCTGGTATCGCTAATAGAGGGTCAACTACATCTAGCTGTACTCCTGCTAATGCTAAATGACAAGCAGACCAACCCAACCAGCAGCCAATCTCTAAAGCTTTTTTCCCCTGAAATTTAAGAGCTGTATTGTAAAGAATATGAGCCTCATCTCGACTCAGAAACCCTATCGTTGGGTGTCGCTTGTCCACATACCAATTATGGGGGATTTCTCGACGCAGGTAAGGCCAAGGTTGACTGTTAGCATCTCCTGCTATCATATTTGGGAAACAATTGTCAGGCTGTACGAGTTCAAATCCAGGCGATACATAATCTCCGACTGGTAACAAGGCACGCTCAATGACTTTTACTGTTTCCTCAATCATTCGTTCTTCTCTAAACATTTCTTCTGCTCGTTGTTTGCAATCTTGACCAATAGAGTGACGTAACTCTGGATTCACTACCCACTCTTCAATTGTTGTAACTAATTCTTGAATTGTGGCTTGGGAGTCAATTTTGGGGTCTGAAAGTAATTTACCAGTATTGCCCAATTCTTCGGGAATGCCACTGACACCTGTAGCAATTACTGGTAATCCCTTTGCCATTGCCTCCATAACAGACAAAGGCATTCCTTCTAACTGGGAAGGTAGAATGAAAATATCCGCACTATTCAACCAATCTGAAACATTTGATCGCTGTCCTAAAAACTTAACTTTATCGGTTATTCCTAATTCCTTAACTGCTTCTTGACTTTGCCTTTCAAGCTGCGGATCAAAAATACCACCTCCGGCCCACACAAAGTAAAGCTGAGGCCATACTGGACTTTGCATAAGCTGCTTAATTGCCTCTAACTGATACTGGTAGCCTTTTCGCGTTTCTATGCGAGCTGCTGTAAAACAAACTACAGCATCTAAAGGAATACTAAGCTCTTGACGTAGGCTTTTACAAATTGATAAATCTCTAGCAGTGAAATATTCTGAAGGTCTTCCGTAATAAATGACCTCCCCCATATTTCTAGGAAGTTTGAAAAGTTCGTGTAATAAACTCAGATTATCATAAGAAACCGCAATAACTGACTTAGCTTGGTTGTAGTGAAGTGATAAATCGTTTAAGTAGCCACTAAAACGCTCTGCTAAATGAGGATCGACAAGCCCCTCAACAGTGATGTAAGGTATCTCAAGCTGGATAGCAATTTGCTTGATTGTCAAATTGGAGAACGGGTGGGAGTTACTACAAATAATCAGATCCGGCTTAGGGGATAGGTTTATTAAAGTATGGTGCGCTTCTTCAACGTTGTTACTTTCTATCCATAAATGCTGGATACCTAACTGGTTTTGATAAGTTATTAAATTATTATTATATGGTTCGGGGTGTCGGCAAGTTACTTGATAGCCTAACCTTGCCAATGCACACAGAATTGAGTGATTATATTGTGCAACTCCACCGACACCTGGATCGTCTGTAGACAATAAAATATGTTTACTCATATGTGTTAATTTTGTGTGAAATAATACCTTAGTTCTAGAGTTTCAGATTTTTAATCCTAGCAGATCCTCACCTTCCCCCTACTTCTTCCCCTTCACCTGCCCCAACAACTGCTTATAATCAGCTCTGTCAGGATTCAGCTTCACCAACTTCTCCAAAGGCTCGATCGCACCTACCCGATTATCCATCTCCAACCGCACATTTGCCAACCCCTCCAGAGCCGTCTGATTCTGCGGTTCCCGCTGCAAAACAGTTACATACCCGCGTTCCTTCGCAGCCAGCAAAGACTCCTGCGAAACAGCCACCGCAGCCTGCTTTTGCTGGTGCTGACTGCTCAAACCGCTGCTGAACAGACTTACCATACCAAAAATTGTCGAACCCGCAAAGCCAGCCATTGATACCAACGCGAAAATCTGCTTAATACGATCGCCCTTACGAACCAGACTATCACTAGATTTTTTCTGCGTACTTTCCATCGTCAATCCTTTGCCTATAAGGTTTCCAGGCACTTACACAGTACCTATATCTAGAATGCCCAAGTTCGATCGCAAAACGATCAGTTTTAAAATTTGAGATTCGGTTAACACAAAAATTTAGATTTGTCAAGTATATTTAGCTGAGAATTAGAAGTGCGATCGAATTGGTGAAGTGCGATCGCACCCCTCCATCTTTAGCCATTATCCTGTGGTAATTCTCCAAACTGCGATCGATAACTAGCTAGCAAAGATTCGAGTTCATTCGCACGTTGACTTTCAGCTTCTGCCCGTTGACTTTCGGCTTCTGCCCGTTGACTTTCAGCTTCTGCCCGTTGACTTTCAGCTTCTGCCCGTTGTCGTTCCGCTTCTGCCCGTTGTCGTTCCGCTTCTGCCCGCTGCCGTTCTGCTTGTAAAGCTGAAGCCAATTCATCAGGAATCAATAATTTCTCTCCATTATCTTCCCGATAAAACCCAATCAGTTTTCCTTCTATTTCTAACCGCAATTGCAATACTTCGCTGCGATTGTCTCTAATTAATTCATACCCCTCTTCCCCCAATCGATACCCACGCAATTGTTCAGAAATCCATTCACCTCTAGGGTCAAATAACCAATATTCCTGAACTTCTATCCCCTCATACAATTCTTTTTTATTGATTATATCTTCCGACTTTGTACCCGGTGATGTGATTTCAAAAATCACTTTCGGCACTTGACCTTCTTCCCAGATTTTGTAATTATCTCTGCCACCTGGTTCTACATCAAAAATCACCATTACATCAGGTGCTACACGCAATTTGGAAAAACCTTGAGCGTAGTATAAATATTGGTTGGCTAAAACAGTAGCTCGACGGTCTGCGAGGTATTGTTTTAAAACTTCTAAAGTGGTTAAGATTGCATAAACATGGTCGTAAGTTTCTGCCACTGGTTCTCCATCAGCGCTAGGGTATATGATTTCAGAAGTTTTGAGGGTGGTAACGACTGCTGTCATGGTCGTGCTTCCTGTGAGTTGTAGACTTATTATAAACTTTTTTTTGCTGCAACTATCGATCGCCCCTACAAAAAAAAATACGCGCGTGCGAAGCTATTCCCTTTGGGAATCGCCCCTTAACTTTAATTTTGCCCGATCGCGCGATCGAACTCCAAAGCCGCATCACCGATCGAATTCATCAACACGCACCGCGTTAGCAACTCGAAATCCAACTCAGGTACTAACTCGCTGCGGTTGATGCGATCGTAACCCTCAGCACCCAAATTGTACAAAGTAAACAGCCCATCTTCCCAAAACCACACCTCCTGCACTCCTAATGCCCGGTAGCGACTTAACTTGCTTTTTCCACCAGAAGTAAACACGATTTCTACCGATATATCAGGAATAGACTTCAACTTTTCCAAGCAATAAGACTCATCCGCCTGAGCAGATACTTCCTCCTTCCTCCTCATTCATTCACAATGCCTGCTTCAAACACCTGTTGAGCAGTCAAGTTTAACTCTGGAAAAGCAGCCGATTCAATTTTATTATCTCCCCGGAACTGCGCCAACTCGTACTCCCCGTCAACCAATTGATATACCGAAACTGTTGGTTGCTTGGGATTGCCAATGTAACGTCTTCCGCCCAATCCCAAATAATCTACAATCCAGTATTCAAGAATGCCCATTTCTTCGTAATCCCGCAGTTTGGTGAGATAGTCAGTCTGCCAGTTAGTGCTAACTACTTCTACTGCTAAACATACCGATGAACCCATTGTAATGATTGATTCTGCTGCCCAATACGGTTCATTTATCACTTGCTGGCGATCGAGAACGATGACATCTGGCTCATATCCTGATTCGTCGCGATCGGGCTTAAGGACACATTCTTTGGGAAGGAAATAAGGCAAGTTCGCAGCGCGGCACAAAATGCCGACTTCTATGTTGAGAAATCCAGAGACTTCTGAATGTTGACCAGTTCCTTTTGGCATTTCAACAATTACTCCATCGTGCAGTTCGTAGCGGCGTTCTGAATTCTCAGGATACCACGCAATGAATTCGTCAAATGTTACTAATTTTGTTAAGGCTTGAATCATGTCTATCGCTCTTCCTGTGAGTTGTATATCTATTATAAACTTTTTTTTGCTGCAACTAATCGAATTTTATTTTTAACCGCAGATAGCTCACAGGCGGGACGCAGATAGCTCACAGGCGGGACGCAGATAGCTCACAGGCGGGACGCCCGTGCCACAACAAATGTAGTGTCGGGACGCCCGTGCTACAACAAATGTCGTGTATTTACGAGTGCTATTGTTGACTACAAAGCCCGATCGCACCCACTGCGAAATTCTTTGACAGCCTCAACATGATTCTGGATATTCATGCACCTAACAAACAAAGCCATATCAAGTTCTGGTAGCAATTCCGAACTAGCAATCTGTTCGTATCCTTCCTCTCTGAGAGCATACAGTGATAATTGGCTTTTTTCCCAAAACCAAACTTCACGGATTTTCAGGCGTTTATAAGCCTCCAGTTTATCAATACCACCGCTAGTGACGACAACTTCGATCGCCAAATCTGGACGTTCTCTATCCGCACCCAATTCGTAAGATTTATCTGCTTCCCGCTTCACCATTCTCGATTCATTTTCTAAAGTCAGAGACTCCGTAGGGGTGAAATCAATTTCTGCCGCCATCATGTAAAGTTCTAGCAGCGCACCAATTCGTCCCTTAGCTGTTTCGTGTTTTCTTCCAGGCATTTTCTCTATCTCCAGAACTCCATCTAAAAATGACAATCGAACACCTGGAATATCCAGCATCGATTCTAAAGTCTTGAATTGTTCCCAGGTTAATCCTGGAAATAGCAATGGCCTATCTAATTTTTGTTCTAATGTTGTAGTCATGGGGAACTCGCTCCTTATTCATTAACTAGAGAGGGAGAGGGGGAGAAGAGGAGATGGGGAGAAAATTTGACCTTTTCCCATAAAGATTAAAGTATGCAATTTAAATGCAAGACAGCTTAGATTCAATTCTATCATATCCCCGAAATTCCATCAATTCATATTCCCCATCAACCAATTGACGGCTGTTCTTAAATCATACAATATTTTAAGGATTATTTTCAACGCCAAAAGATTCTGATTTTTCGGCATTTTCCGATGGTACAACCGGGGATTTTGGTTTATTTTGTAAAATCAAAACCCTCGACTTGGCAGATGAAACTACCGCCGTTGCACTGGGATTAAAATTGGTATTCAATTGACTAGAAAGTGGAGCCAATGTTTGAGCTACTTTCACTTGCTGTTGCAATTGTTCCGTGGAACTGAACAAACCTCCTAATCCGTTCAACAACTTGCGAATGTTATTGCGAAAAGCTGGATCACCTGTAACTTCGTCTACATCGGCAGTGATTTTATGCACATTCTGAAGTGCTGCGCGTGCCGAGTCTAAAGTTTGTTGTAATAACAGGAATGTTGCTGGATTATTCACATTACCAGATAAATCTCGCAAGTTAGCAGCAGCTTGGGCCGCATTTGCTGATAAATTTTCTAGATTGCTCAGTAATTGTCCTTGGTTAATTCGATTAATGGTCGGACTCAAACTGCTGACAGTGACACGAATTTCTTGACTGGCTTGATTGAGATTATTCAGAGTTGAAACTAAACTTGATCTGTTGGTTGTGACTAGAGAATTGAGTTCGTTAGCTGTTAAAGTAATTTGATTAGCAGCTTTAGTCACTGAGTTAGCTGAATTTATAGCAGCGGCAGATACCGCTTTTGTGGAACTGTCCGCCGTCTTTGCTACTTGAGAAACATCGGCGGCTACTCCTGATATTTCTTTTTTGACTGATTGATTTAAACTGCCAGCTTCTCCCTTCAATGATTGATTTAAACTTCCCAATTCTCCTTTGACTGATTGATTTAAACTTCCCAATTCTCCTTTGACTGATTGACTTAAATTATTGACATCTACTTTCACGGATTCACTTAAAGTTTTAATTTCTCCTTTCGCAGTTTGGGTCAAACTAGATAAATCTTGAGTGAGTTTAGCCGCGCCTTTAGCCGTATTTGCGGTGTTTTCAGAAATCGATTTAATATTATTGAATAGGGCGGGATCTGTGTACAAGTTGGTGAGGCGAACTGTGGAGCGAATTAGTTCGTCTAGACTGACTCCAGCTTGACCTTTTAAACGCGAATTTTTGCAGATAATTTCAGCGGGACAGTCGCCACTCAAGGGATTGGCAGTAATTAATGATTCTGCTAGAATTGAGTTTGGTGTAATGTCGATCGATGCTTCCCCAATTAAACCGGATTTATTGGCTTCGATCGCGACATCGCGCGGCATGACCAAGTTACCAGGAGAAATTTCGAGGATCACATCTACCCCGTTGGAACCCGGTTTGAGGGTAGTAACTTTACCGACGGCAACTCCGCGATATCTGACTGGTGTGCCTATTTGCATTCCTTGGACACTGGCAAACTCTACGGTGAATTTGTAAGTGCGGTTGCCAATTTGTACGCCACGCAGCCAGAGGACTAAGCCTCCAAATAAGCCGATTCCTACTAAAATTAAAAACCCGACAGAACCTTCTCTTACAGTTCGCGATCGCATATTTCCTCCTTAGTTATTAGTCATTAGTCATTGGTCATTAGTCATTAGCTATTTGTTATTCATGATGATTTTTAGGAGATGACCCGATAGATTGTAGGTATGAGTTTAATTGAGGGGCTAAGTCATTAATGATTGTTGTGAATGTATTTACTTGTTCAACGGTTAAAAGGTTTCGAGTGTAAGCTCGTCTCAACCAGTGTTGAGTTTCATACAAAGAACCTCTAGCTATCTTGACAAAACGTCTATTGTCTTGATAGCTGCCTCGTCCGACTCCTTCTGCTATGTTAGCACCGATGCTATCGGCTGAACGGACAATTTGTTGGCCGATCGTATTTTTGGCAAATGGCTCCCAAGTGTTAACAGTTGTCCAAATTTCATCAGCTAGTCGTTCTGATAATTTATAAACCCGCAATTCCTGAAAACTTTTTGTTGCCATATTACCCTCGCTCCTAATAACTAATGACTGCTGACTAATGACTAATGACTAATGACTGCTGACTAATGACTATCCAATAACTTGAATCGGCCCAGTAACACTGCCACTAAAAAATTGTTGAATTAATAAATTATCTGTCGATGCAATGTCGCTGACTGTTCCCTCCCACTGCACCTTGCCTTGATAGAGAAACACGATGCGATCGGCTGTGCGATGGATGGTACTTTGTTGGTGAGTGACGATCGCATAAGTGCTGCAAACACCCTGAGCCCTCTGCAAATCGCGGATTAAATCTTCAATTACCGTTGAAGCGATGGGATCTAAACCCGCCGTCGGTTCGTCGTATAACAAAACCTCTGGATTATCTCTAGCATTATCAGGATTTGCCATAATTGCGCGGGCAAAACTGACGCGCTTCCGCATTCCCCCAGACAACTGCGCCGGATAGCGATCGCCAATTTTCGGCAAACCAACCATCTCCAGCTTTTCCTCCACCAATTCTCGAATCCGGCGGCGCGGCAGCTTAGAATGCTGATACAGTAAAAAACCGACATTCTCCTCCACCGTCAGCGAATCAAACAAAGCCGCTTGTTGAAACACCATCCCAATCCCGATCGGATCTGCCACGTCGTCCACCCATCCCATCCTGCGCTGTCCCTGAACAAAAATCTCACCGGCATCTGGAACCAGCAAACCCGCAATGATCCGCAAAATCGTAGATTTCCCTGTCCCGGAAGGGCCAATAATTGCCAGGGCCTCTCCACGATAAATCTTCAGATCGACTCCATTGAGGATCGGACTCTGACCAAAGGACTTACTTATCCCCTTGAGTTCGATTAGAGGCTCAGTCATAAGATGTGATTAAAATGTTGTCAGTTCTCACCGATCGGTCTAGCTAATGACTAATGACTAATATAGCAACCGCCAAGGCGGTTAGGACATAGAATGTGGGTTCGAGGCTCATGCTCGATCGCTGGGAAACAGAGACGGACTCCCTTGACAACTGCCATACAAGCTTAACTTGTTACCAATGACCAGGCCCTAATTTATTTAGAAGGTTGAGAAGGTGCGGGACTGATAATTAACAATTGATCGCCGGATTGACTTTGTTGAATTGCCATCACTGGCGGACGTGCTTTAGGGTCTTTTTGCTCTTCTTTTGTTAAAGCCGGAAACAGATAAATCCAGTTTCCTCTCTCCAAAAGTAACCGCCAAACTCTAGGTTCTTTGGGGTTAGAAGTATCCGTATCCGCCTTATTTAGCCAATCATCAAATAAACCTTTATCGCCAATGAATTTATACTTTTCTAGAGTAAGTTTGTCATCAAAGGCATCATTGAGTTTTCTGCCTAAAGCAATGTTGTCTTCCTTGCCAATTAAAACAACGGCGGGTAAAGACGAATTTTCCCCGGCATCGCGTCGGGCATCGGCAATGCCTTGGTGGTAAGCTGACCAGAATAAGACTAGCAATACCCAACCGACGATGATAATTTCGTCAACGAGCGATCGCAATAATTTGATCGAGTTATATCTATTGATATTGAATCGCTGCCAAGACTTCAGGAAGCGATGAAGCAACGATAATCCTCTTGTACGAGCAGATAAGCGCCACAGTCTATTTATCCGATAGATTTTTGTAGCAATTGTCTTATTGATACTGTTAACCAGCCATAAAGTATGATAAATTGCCAGGGATGTCAGCAGAAAGGCGATCGCACTTTTGACGATTGTCCAGCCATCACCTAAAAAAACCTGAAGGGGTACTAGGAAAAACGATTCTACTGGTAAATCGAGGGTAATTACATTTAGCTGAAAGCAGGAAAAATAAGACCAGCGATAAATCCAGCCGGTGAAAAACAAAGCGGCACCGAATAAGCCAATTACACTGGCAAAGTTGCCTAAAATATTCGATTCGGGAGTAGGTTGGGGAGAAGCGGTCACGGAATCACCTTCAAGGGATGTGAAGTATAATTGTATAATAGTATTGGGGTTAACGCTTCGCCTTGAAGGGGGTTTAGGGGACTATGAAATACAAAACACTTTCTTTTCTAGTTGTAGCACTTTTTACGGTGACAGCGGGTATGGCTGCACAGGTTAATGCGGCCAGTCAGGATGTCCAGAAACAGAATGTGCGATCGGTACAAGCACAGGCTAGCGGTAGTCAGGCGATACCCGTAGCGTTGCCGACAATTGCAAAAATTTCTATGAAAAAGGGCGAACCAACAAGCGGTAGAGTTGTAGAGATTGATGAGAAAACGCAAAAAATATCGCTCCAGCGAGGGAGGGACAAGGTATCGATCCCCTTGAGTCAAATTGAGAAAATCGTGTTTCCCAAAACTGCGGAAGTTTATCTGAGCAATGGTGAGATGCCAAAGGTGCGGGGCGATGGCACTCCAGCGAAAGGCCGTCCAGAGACTTGGCGCGGTATTCCTATGAACGCTTTTCGCTTGCTAGATCCGAATAAAGGTCAAGCGGATGTGAAGCTAGGGTCTGTTCTTTCTCTTGACAAGTTGGACAGTCTCAATTCAGTTATTGTGGGAGATGGAAAAAATAAACGACAATTTGTTGTCGATGAAATGCAGTTTGATGTGCAGAAAAAGACGATGACAATTGCAGCAACTCCCTATTGAGTCCATCGCGTGGCCAGAAACCGGGTTTTTTACGAAAATATTTCGTTGTTACCCGCAAATTAGGTAAAAAACCCGGTTTCTTTAGTCGGAGTGCTTAAGCCCTGTCTATTTCAATGAAGCTCCTAATGCTACAATAGGTAAAAGTTCGTTAAGAGGGACATATAACCATGCAAATCAAAGGGATAAAACGGGGTAATATTATCGAAATTTCAGAAAACCTGAACATTCCTGACGGTTCAGAAGTTCTGCTTGAAGTCCGGGAAGTTTCGCCAGTGAACTATGAGAAGAAGCTGGCAAAGATGAAAGAGTTTTTGGCAGGTTTGTCAGATGAAGACAGAGAGGAATGGCGAAAAATTGGAGAATTCCTAGAAAGTGAGCGTGCAATTAATAGACAATTATCAGTGCTGTCTCATAAAACACAGGGCCGTTCCCCGCTGTTTGGGAGCGATCGAAGACTAATTACAACTTCTGATGATTTTGACGAATCGCTGGAGTTATTGCCATCGCCGCTGGTCGATAGCTTGCTTGAAAAAGCTAAAGAATTGACTCAAGTATCTGCTGAGTTAACTGAAATTATTGCTAAAATTGAGAAACAACGCCAGATTGAGCAACCTCAAAATTTTTGGGAAGCAATCCAAAAGTTTCGTCAAGAAAACAATCTAGAAGAAGCAGGAATTGAGGCAGAAGTTTTTGATGGACTCAGAGATTCATCACCAGGGCGCGAGGTTATTTTGTGAGTTTGCGATTTTTATTAGATACTAAGTTTGATGCCTATTCTATTAATCGAATTTGGTGAATTATGAAAAATATGAAACGAATTATTATCAGTGTTTTGGCTTTGGGTGTGTGTCTGACTCCTCTGACTGTGCCGCTGATGGTGCAACCTAATTGGGGGCAAAGTCGAGATTCGCATATTGAACAATTGCGCCAACTTATACAGCAAGCAATACAGCAGCAGCAGCAAGGAAAACCGCGAGAGGCAATAGAAACATGGCAGCAAGTTCTCGCCATTGCGCGACAATTTAAATACAGAGAACTTGAAGCTAGAGTGCTCAATGCCATTGGTTGTAACTACCACAGCCTCTCCCAACCGCAAGAAGCATTGAAATACTATAACCAAGCTTTGCCAATTCTGCGGTCAGTGGGCGATTACAGGGAGGAAGCTACTACTTTGAGCAACATTGGTCAAGTGTATGACAGCATTTCCCAACCGCAAGAAGCATTGAAATACTATAACCAAGCTTTACCAATTATGCGGGAAGTAAAAGATCGCTCTGGGGAAGCTGCTACTTTGAGTAATATTGGTTTAGTGTACAACAGCATTTCCCAACCACAAGAAGCTTTGAAATACTATAACCAGGCTTTACCAATTAGGCGAGAAGTGGGCGATCGCTCTGGGGAAGCTGTTACTTTGAATAATATTGGTTTAGTATACGACAGCATCTCCCAACCGCAAGAAGCATTGAAATACTATAACCAAGCTTTGCAAATTACGCGAGAAGTAGGCAATCGCTCTGGGGAAGCTGCTACTTTGAGTAATATCGGTGGAGTCTACAACAGCATCTCCCAACCACAAGAAGCTTTGAAATACTTGAACCAAGCTTTGCCAATTAGGCGAGAAGTGGGCGATCGCTCTGGGGAAGCTGTTACTTTGAGTAATATTGGCATGGTCTACCGAGATACGAAACAACCGACTCAAGCCATCGAAAATTTACAGCAATCCGTCAATATTACCTTAGAAATACGAAGTGGTTTACAGCAAGAAAATCGCCAAAAGTTTTTAGAAGCTGAAAGGGGGCCAGCAAAAGCCCTTACTTCCTTTCTCATCGATCAAAACCAAGCCGATCGCGCTTTTCAATGGGTCAACATCGCCACCACAGCCGATCTCGCCGACTACACCCGCCTCATCAACGCCAAAGTAGCCAACCCCCAAGCACAAACAGCCATTAACGAGTGGAATCAAAAAAATCAACAACTCCAATACCTCCGCCGCCAACTCCAAGACAAATTCTCAGAAAATCTCTCCCGACAAATGTGGGAATTAGAAACAGAAGTCAACCGCAAAGCAGAAGAAATCCGCCGCCAATTCCCAGAAGTCGCCGAACTCTTTGAAACCACACCCAAAGACATCGCCCAACTGAAAGCAAGTATCGCACCAGATACCGTTGTCATTCAACCCGTCTTGCTGACAAATGTCAAAAATGTCCCCAATACCGTCGCCTTATTTGTCTTGACAAAAGACAGTTTAAGTGTTAAAAAAATTGCGATTGACCCCGCAGAATTCGACAAACTCCTCACCGAACACCGCGAAGAAATATCAAACTATCTCACTTCAGATTACAGAAAAACTGGCGACAAACTATACGACATCCTAATTCGCCCTGTAGAAGACAAAATACAGGCATTATCTCCCAAACAATTGAGCATCATCGCCACAGGAAAATTGCGTTACATCCCCTTTGAAACCCTTTGGGACACGAAAAATCGCAAATTCCTAATCCAGAAATATCCCGTCAACTATCTCACCCGCATTTCTACAAGGTCAATTCCCAATTCGACATTACAAGGCGGAGTCTTAGCATTAGGAAATCCAGTCACCCGCAACCCCTACAATTTACCAGATTCACCACAAGAAGTTCAAAGCCTTACCCAAATTTTCCCCGGTAGTTTATCCTATATCGGCAATGCAGCAACCCTCGACCAATTCAAAACCCAAGCACCTCGTTTCCCGTTTTTGCACCTAGCAACTCACGGCTGTTTTCAACCAGAAGGCTGCTGTTTGCTTAACTCTCCCAATTGTAGGAAACCCGACAGAGTGGATTTAAAGCCGAATACTATCCTGTTTGCCGATGATCACGAATTGGATATTGCCGATGCCGCGTTATTAGGATTGCAAAACACCAGACTCCTCACCTTAAGCGCGTGTCAAACTGCTATGCAATCGAATTCCAACGGTGAAGAAATATCGGGAGTTGCCTATGTATTTGAGCGGGCGGGCGCACGAGCTGTGATGGCGAGTTTGTGGAGTGTTTCTGATTCAGCTACTAAAGATTTGATGGTTCAATTTTATCAAAATATCAATAAAGGGATGAGTAAAAATGAAGCTTTGCGGCAAGCTAAATTGAGTCAGATTGGTCGGCATCCGTTTTATTGGTCGCCGTTTATTTTAATTGGCGATGGGCGGTAGTTGAAATTCGGCGGTGGTTGAAACCCGGCGGTTGAAACCGCGTCTATACAAACGAAGTCCGCCTGCGCGGACTGAAGAGTAAACGGGGTATTCAAGAGTCATCGCTGCTATAATCATACCTAAGATACTGTAAAAAAACGATGGCTGCCAAAGACCGATTCCATGATGCTGTTAAACAAGCTCTCTTGAAGGAGCAGTGGGTAATTACGGCAGATCCCCTGATCCTCAAGATAGATAAGGTGAAGTTTGAAATCGATTTAGCAGCAGAGAAAGTCTTTGCCGCTGAAAAGGCGGGACAAAAAATTGCTGTTGAAATTAAAAGCTTTTTGAATACCTCAGCGGTGACAGACTTTCATTCAGCGTTAGGACAGTTTTTGAACTATCGCTTAGGATTGCAAATGAACGAACCAGATAGAACTCTGTATCTGGCAATTCCTCTCGATATATTTGAATCCTTTTTTCAAGAAAGATTCACTCAGGAAGCAGTCAGACACTATCAAGTGAAGTTAATCGTCTACGAACCGATTCAGGAGGTCATCATCGAATGGAAAGAATAGAGGAGTACCGTCAATTTATTCGCCAGTTGCTAACCTCTCATGCCGCACCAGATCCAAATTCAGATTCAGATGTTGAATGTCAGTTGGTGTTCGATACAGAACAAGACCATTACCAAATTTTAGATGTGGGCTGGGAGGGATACAAACGGATTTATAACTGTTTCATTCATTTGGATATCAAGGATGGTAAAATCTGGATTCAACGCAATATGACAGAAGCCGATTTAGGACAAGAATTAGTCGAGATGGGAGTACCCAAAGAGGATATTATTTTAGGGTTGCATCCACCTTATAAGCGTCCCTATACTGGCTATGGAGTTGCTTAGTTACACGGCGGTTGAAACCTGGCGGTTGAAACCGCGTCTATACAAACGAAGTCCGCCTGCGCGGACTGAAGAGTAAATTTGTTGTCCACTTTTTGATATGCTGAAAAAGTGAGTGCAAAAACCGCGATTATTCAGTATGACAAACAATATAGGACAACCGACAGCTTTAAGCGATCGCCCTTATTTAGTATTAAATAGTCAAGGCCAAGTTTTACAGTTAGAGTTGAGACAGCAGCAACACATATTGGGGCGCGATCGCACTCGTGCAGATTTAATCGTACCCGAACCCTGGCGCGCTGTCTCCGGTATCCACGCTGTTTTTCGGCAAATAGGGGATAATTATTGGATTTACGACGGTGACGGTCAGCGGCCGAGCACTAATGGCCTATTTGTCGATCGCACTCGCATCACTCCCAACGACGGTTATTGTCTCAAAAACGGTGCAGAAATTAAAATCGGTCTTGATCCAAAAAATCAAGTTTTACTGACTTATTTTAACCCGAAAGCAAATCAAATTGTTTTACCAAACAAACAGTCAATTTCTCTCAAAAATAGGTCGGTATTATTGGGGCGCGATCCTAACGCTTCGCTGCAATTAGATTCCCCACTGGTGTCTAGACGCCACGCCACAATTGACCAAGATAGTCGCGGCAATTATATTTTGCGAGACTACAGCGTTAACGGGGTGTTTGTGAACGGTCAGCGAGTCACAAATTCTGTACAACTGTCCGAGGGAGATGCGATTCGGATCGGCCCGTTTACTCTAACTTACCGTAGTGGTGAGTTGGAGATGCAGGACGAAGGTCATCAAATTCGCTTGGATGCTGACTGTCTGGTGATTCCGAAGCGTTTGGACCGGATCACTTTGGCGATCGAACCAGGGCAATTTGTAGCCTTAGTTGGCGGTAGCGGTGCAGGCAAATCTACATTAATGCGGACACTTTTAGGCATTGAAAAAACTACTAGCGGTGTCGTTTATCTCAACGGCGACAACCTACGCAAAAACTTCAATATTTACCGCAATCAAATTGGTTATGTGCCTCAAGATGATATTATTCACGCAGATTTGCAAGTAGAAGAAGTATTAAATTATGCAGCTAAATTGCGTCTACCTCCCGATACAAATGTTAAGCAAGTAGTCACAAAAACCTTAGAAGATATTGAAATGACTCACCGCCGCAATGCTTTAGTTAAAGAACTTAGTGGCGGACAGCGAAAACGGGTTAGTATCGGAGTCGAACTATTAGCAGACCCGAAACTTTTCTTTTTGGACGAACCGACTTCAGGACTCGATCCGGGTTTGGATAAAAAGATGATGCAACTGCTGCGAAAGTTGGCAAATCAAGGTCGGACGGTGATTTTGGTGACTCACGCGACGGCAAATATCACGATGTGCGATCGTATTGTGTTTATGGGTCGCGGCGGTCGCCTTTGTTACTTCGGCCCACCAACGGTCGCCCTAGATTTTTTCGATGTCAAAACTGGCGATTTTGCCGACATTTACAACGAATTAGAAACATCAGAAATCAACGTTCAAAGCTGGGCGGATAAGTTTTACAACTCTCCATATTATCAGCAATATATCGTCAATCACTTCAGTGCAGGCAACCCCGAAGGAAAAACACCGACTGCGCCTCCCAAGCCAAAATCTGTATCTTTTTTCCAACAACTTGTTCTGCTAGCTCAGCGCTATTTTAAGCTAATTTCGCGGGACATAGTTAACTTAAGTTTAGCTCTTTTAACTGCGCCGATCGGCATTTGTTTACTGCGGCTTGCAGTCAGAGATAAAGACCCGTTAATTGGCGCACCGGAAGCAACTTTAGCACCTTTAGCATTGCGAGTTTTGTTTGTATTTACCTGTGCTGCGATTTGGGTAGGATTGGCAACTTCTCTGCAAGAAATTGTCAAAGAATCAGCTATTTATCTGCGAGAACGTTTGGTGAATTTAGGATTGTTTGCTTATTTGGGTTCAAAGTTTTTCATACTTTCCGGGTTAGCCCTATTGCAAACTATCTTGATGGTAGGAGTAATTTTGATTGCTTTTAAACACCCGGAACCGAGCTTAATTTCCTGGACTTTGGGAGTAAGCATTACCACTTTTCTAACTTTGCTGAGTTGTGTCAGTCTCGGATTAGTCGTTTCAGCGATTGTCAAAAATAGCTCTCAAGCTAATAGTGCTTTGCCTCTATTATTGCTGCCTCAGATTATCTTTTCTGGAGTTTTGTTTAAGATGGAAGGTGCGGCGAGCAAGTTTTCTTGGCTGATGTTAAGCCGCTGGTCTGTGGGTGCTTACGGTTCTTTGGTTAATGTGAATGCGATGGTTCCCGCAGCTACTAAATTGCCAGATGGGAGTACACTTCCTCAGCCGTTTGAGCCTACTCCTGTTTACGATCCAACTTGGGGTAATTTGAGTTTAAATTGGGGGATTTTGTGCGTGCATATTTTGGTTTATTTGATGTTGACTTTGTGGTTGCAAAAGCGTAAGGATATTTTATAGCAGTTGACAGTTGACTGTTGACTGTTGACTGTTACAGAGTCAATACCGTAGGGTGCGTCGCCATCAATTATCTACTTGGAAAAGTGAAAAATCTCACAGCGACGCACCTTACAAGGAGGTTTTCTCACCGACAATAATTGCCTAAAACCAACAATATGACACATAGGCTTTGCGAAAGTATTATATAATCAGAAATCTGCCATTGATTAATGTCACCAATAATTTGAAGAATAAATGTTAGTTAAAACCAACGCATTCGTAGAAATTGCTGCATCACCGGAAGTAGTATTTGATTTTGTGACATCCCTATCAAATCTGCCAAAAGTCTTTCACGGATATGGCCCAATTCCAGCAATTATCAAAGCTGAAATGGCAGATGGTGGAGAAATGCGTGAAGGCGGTGTGCGGCGGATTGAAAATTCCGACGGTTCCGTGATAGATGAAGAAATAATTAATTTCAATAAGCCAGAAAGACAAACTTACCGACTGGTTAGAGGGTTTAAGTTTCCGATTTCTCTACTGATTGAGTCTGGTGGCGGAGATTGGAAGTTCACTGCAACAGCAAAGGGAACTCGGATTGATTGGGAGTTTTATTTTATGCTAACTTCTCCGCTATTCTATCCTGTTGGGTTATTGTTGGTTCAGGTTTTTATGCAAACAGCGATGCAGCAGTGTTTAGATAATATTCAAGAGTATTTGACTAACCAAGGCGAGTAGATTTTATGAATTATTGGTTGATGAAGTCGGAACCTGATGTTTATAGTATTACGGATTTGAATAGCGATAAAGTGTCAATTTGGGACGGCGTTCGCAATTATCAAGCTCGTAATTTTATGCGAGAAATGAGTATGGGAGACTTGGTATTTTTTTACCATTCTAATACTAAAATACCGGGAATTGTTGGCTTGATGCGTGTGATTGAAGCTAATATCTCTGACCCAACTCAGTTTGATATGAATAGTGACTATTATGATGCTAAGTCAACGTTTGATGCACCTCGCTGGCAAACTGTGAAAGTTGAGTTTGTTGAGGAATTTGCTACATTAATATCTTTGGATGAATTGAAACAAGAGTTTAGCATTGATGAGATTTTGGTGGTGAGGAAAGGCAATCGGTTATCGGTGATGCCGATATCTGAAGCTGCGGCCGAGAAGATTTTGAAGATGAAGAAGTAGGGTGCGTCAGCTAGCAATATCTGCGCGACAAACTAACAAGAACGCAACTGACGCACCGCGCAATAATCGGTGCGTCAGAATCAGATTTTCCGTGCTTTTTTAGAATCTTAAATCTGACGCACCCTACTGCAATAATTAACAATGAGGGTTGATCCAATCCCCTAAAGACCGATCGCACAAACCGCCGCTCCAATTAACCCTACATTATCATTCAAGACAACATGAACCGGAATCATTTCTAATAGCGAATCCATCCGCCCTTTGTGGGTAAAAGCCCGCATAAAACTGCCTTCTTGAATCAGTGGCAAAATCTTAGCAGCAATACCACCAGCTATGTACAAACCGCTGTAAGGTAAAAGTGTGACAGCCATATTTCCGGCCACAGCGCCGTAAGCTTCTACAAATATTTGCATGGTTTGTTCCGAAAGCCGATCGCACTTTTTGAGTGCAGCCATCGCAATCGTCGCCCCCGGATCAACAGTCTTTTCAGTTTTCCCGACTTCTGACTCCCATTGTTTGATAATTTCTCCTACCTCTGCTGATTCCGGCGCAAATTTTGTGTCCCGCAAAAACTGGTAAATTGCCACAATTCCCTGTCCCGACACGACTCGTTCGATCGATATTCTGGCAATATCATGTTTGGCTAACAGATATTTCTGCAATTGAAATTCTAACTCCGATCGCGGTGCAAAGTCACCATGTCCGCCCTCGGAAGCAAAAACTTTCACTCCATTAGCTTCAGGAATGGCAAAACAATATCCTAAACCAGTACCCGCGCCAATCACAGCAATCGGAGCTTCTTCTCGTGGTTTTCCCACTTGTAAAGTATGCAAATCTGTCGCATCCAAACCGCACACACCGTAGCCAACAGCGACAAAATCATTAATTAAACTAACGTGCGATATTCCTAATTCCTGTTCCAAACGCTTCGCATCCAGCCGCCAAGACAAATTAGTCAGTTTTGCAGTATTGTTGACCACCGGCCCTGCGATCGCAAAACAAGCTTTTTCAGGCAATGGTGCAAAGTCTAGTTTAACAGCAGTTGCTGTCAAAAATTGCTGCACCATTGGCACTAAATCGGGAAATTCCCCGCTGGGATAGCGAAACTCGTAGAGTGAATTCATTTCACCCTCAACAGTCCTTTCCACTAAGCGCAAAATGGTCTTAGTTCCGCCAATGTCACCCGCTAATAATAATGCCATAAATCTCCGATTAAACTAATACTTTTTTAGGTTGGGTAGGAATGATATAGAGGACACTCCAAGAGCCCATTGGTGTCAACTTAAGCCGAAAGCCCGCCAGGGAATGAATTCCCTGTCTAATAGCGAAAGTCCTCCTAAGAAACTCGCAGGGGAGAAGAGGAGAGGGGAGAAGGGGAGAAAGAGTTTCTTTCATCCATAACGGGTGCTGGGCCTCCGTGGAACGCTCTCAAGAGGACTAACAACCAAGCCCGCAGCACCTCAGCCACTGTCCAAGCTTGTGCAGTGCAGATCGTCCCGTCGGCCCAACGGTTGGTATAAAGTGGATAGGCGCGATCGGACTCGTGCAGATTCATGCTCTAATTTAAAAACAGGCGATCGCGAATTTTGACTCTTTGCGACAATTCTACCTCTTACTCTGTCTAAAGTTAGTTGTCCGTTACTTTTTTAAATGATATTACTTTTAAAATCGGCTTTTTGGCGATCGGCACTCAACAGACCTATTCCCAAAATACCATTTCCAGTCATAAGCTGTTCGGCATTTAAACTTAGGGCGTAGGGTGCGTAGGGGCGAATGGCAAGAGAGCCCGTACAAGGTTTTCCGTTTCAGTAGGGGCGAATGGCTCTTTTAGCCCGTACAAGGCTGACGCACCCTACTAGCCTCGTTACTGGTTTACTGGTTTAAATGGAGAACAGCTTACCGCCAACCTATTTTATAAGGAGAACAACTCAAAGTGAAGATAGGAGCAAACTACCTCGGCAACAACCAATGTGAATTTACCGTTTGGGCCCCCACCCTCACCCAAGTAGCACTCCAACTTGTTTCCCCAGACAAACGCCTAATCCCCATGCAAAAATCCGCCGATGGTTATTGGCAAACCACAGCTATAGACATCCCACCCGGAACCCTTTACACCTACCAACTAGAAGCAAAAATCGATCGACCAGATCCAGCCTCAAAATATCAACCCCAAGGCGTACACTGCCCTTCACAAGTAATAGATGAAAATGCCTTTACCTGGACAGACACAGACTGGCAAAGCATACCACTAGCAGAAACGATTATCTACGAATTACACGTCGGAACCTTTACCCAATCAGGAACATTTGAAGCAATAATTCCCCAACTAAACAAACTAAAAGAACTGGGAATCAACGCCATAGAAATCATGCCCGTTGCCCAATTTCCCGGCGACCGAAACTGGGGCTACGACGGCGTATATCCCTACGCCGTCCAGAACTCCTACGGCGGCCCCGAAGGATTCAAAAAACTCATTAACGCCTGCCACAAACAAGGCATCTCAGTAATTCTTGATGTAGTTTTCAACCACCTCGGCCCCGAAGGAAATTATCTCAGTGACTTCGGCCCCTACTTTACATCAAAATACGGCTCAATTTGGGGAGACCCCCTCAACTTCGACGACGCATATAGTGATGGTGTCCGCAACTATTTTATAGAAAACGCCCTATACTGGTTTCGAGACTATCACATCGACGGTCTGAGAATCGACGCAATTCAAGCAATATTTGAAGTAAGT
The DNA here is from genome assembly GCF_002412335.2 of Tychonema bourrellyi FEM_GT703. Taxonomy (GTDB): domain Bacteria; phylum Cyanobacteriota; class Cyanobacteriia; order Cyanobacteriales; family Microcoleaceae; genus Microcoleus; species Microcoleus bourrellyi. The sequence continues at coordinate 15,063 of NZ_NXIB02000017.1, read as the reverse complement.
GCCAGACCATTTTTGCAAGAACTAAGCGATGCAACTACCGACCTTTCTCAACAACTAGGTAGACAACTATATTTAATCGCAGAAAGTGACTTAAATGATGTCCGCGTTTTGCGACCAAAAGAACTAGGAGGCTTCGGACTAGACGCGCAGTGGTGCGACGATTTTCACCACGCACTACACACCTTGCTCACCGGAGAAAATGACCGATACTACCAAGACTTCGGCAAATGCGAACACTTAGAAAAAGCCTTCAAAGAAAGCTTTGTTTACTCCGGCCAATACGCCCCCCACAGAAAGCGAAAACACGGCAATTCCGCCAAGGATCAACCAGCCCATCAATTTGTCGTATTTTCCCAAACCCACGACCAAATAGGCAACCGCATTTTGGGAGACAGACTCTCAAAAATAGTAGACTTTGAAGCACTCAAACTTGCCGCAGCCACTGTCTTAATTTCTCCCTACATTCCCTTCCTATTTATGGGAGAAGAATACGGAGAAGAAGCACCATTTTTGTACTTCGTTTCCCACTCAGACAAAAACTTAATAGAAGCTATCCGCAAAGACAAACAACAAGAATTTAAAGTCTTTGAAGGCAGAGGCGAGTTTCAAGACCCCCAGAGTCCAGACAGTTTCCAAAAGTGCAAATTAAACTGGGAAAAACCAACAGCAGGCAAACACAAAATCCTCTGGGAATGGCACCAACATTTAATTAAACTGCGGCGCACAATACCCGCCCTCAAAAAACTGGATAAAACCAGCCTAGAAGTGTCCAGCATCGAAGCAGAAAAAATCTTATTTCTACGTCGCTGGACAGATGACAGTCAGATATTCTGCATTTTAAACTTCAACAAACAACAGGTCGCTTTTACCGTTGCACTTCCCCAAGGCAACTGGAAAAAGATTTTAGACTCTGCTGATGTAAAATGGATGGGTGCAGGTTCAACCTTGCCAGAAAAGATAACTTCACAGCAAGAATTGACCGTCAAACCGCAGAGTTTTGCACTCTATGAATTATCATACTGAAAACTATGAGTAGGGTGCGTCAGTTTCCAGTAGGTTGGGTTAAGCGTAGCGAAACCCAACAAATATACGAAAAATGTTGGGTTTCGTTCCTCAACCCAACCTACAATTTAAGGCAATTCTGGGAATAGAAAACACGCCCTACTGGGATTTAGACTTCGATACAAAAAAGAGAAACCAGCCAAACTAACCAGGAGTAAAATTAATATGATGCGAATTCCCACAGCAACTTATCGGATTCAATTTCATACAGGTTTTAACTTTGAAGCCGCCAGACAAATCATTAGCTATCTCAAAGACTTAGGTATTACGGATTTGTACGCTTCACCGATATTTAAAGCCCGAAAAGGCAGCAGTCACGGCTACGATGTAGTTGACTCAAATCAGCTCAATCCAGAATTGGGAACTTCCGAAAACTTTGAAGCACTCACAGACGAAATCCAGAACAAAAAAATGGGATGGTTACAAGATATTGTCCCCAACCATATGGCTTACGACACTCAAAACTTGTTGCTCTTAGATGTATTGGAACACGGGCCAGATTCCGACTATTTTGATTACTTTGATATTGAATGGGATCACGGTTACGAACATCTCAGAGGTCGAGTGCTGGCTCCGCTACTGGGCAATTTTTACGGAGAATGTCTGGAAAATGGCGAGATTCAACTCAAATACAGTGACATTGGATTGAGCATCAATTACTACGGCTTAAAATTGCCAGTCAAAATCGAATCCTACGCAAAGTTTATTAGTAATAATTTAGGATATTTGGGCAGGGAATTAGGGAGGCGGCATCCTGATTTTGTCAAATTTTTGGGGATTCTTTATCTCATCAAAAATACTCCTTCAGAAACCAAAGGCCAAGAAAGATACGATCAGATAGCCTTTGTTAAAGCACTGCTGTGGGAACTCTACAATCAAAATCCGATGGTTCAGGAATTTATCGATGAAAATATCAACTTTTTCAACGGAGAAAAGGGCAATTCTGAAAGCTTCAACCTACTAGATGATTTGCTTTCCGAGCAGTTTTACCGTCTGGCTTTTTGGAAAGTTGGTGCAGAAGAAATTAACTACCGCAGATTTTTTACTGTCAACGAACTAATTTCCGTAAAAGTCGAAGATATCAAAGTTTTTCATAAAAATCATGCTCTGATATTCGAGTTAATTGAAGAGGGGAAAATTACCGGATTGAGGATTGACCATATCGACGGACTTTACGATCCCACAGAATATTTAAAACGGCTTAGGCATCAAATCGGAGATATTTACATCACGGTTGAAAAAATTCTTGAACACAAAGAAGATTTGCCGTCATATTGGCCGATTGAGGGAACGAGTGGTTACGACTTTTTGAATTATGTAAATGGTATTTTTTGTCGGTGCGATCGCGAACAGCAATTTAGCGAAATCTATCACAGATTTACTCGTCTGAATGTTCCCTATGAACAGTTGTTTATAGATAAAAAGAGGCTAATTCTTGAGAAGAATTTGGCGGGAGATGTAGACAATTTAGCTCAACTTTTGAAAAATATATCTGGTCAATCTCGCCAGGGAAATGACTTTACTCGCCACGGCTTAGAAAAAGCATTAGCCGCAATTTTGACGATTTTTCCAGTGTATCGAACTTACATTAATCAAGAAGGCTTGAGAGAGTCCGATCGCACTTACGTCAAATATGCGATCGCCAAAGCCAAAGAACAAGTACCATTACTGCTAAAAGAACTTAATTTTATCCAAACAGTGCTGTTGCTGGAAGCAGAAGAAATATTGACAGCCGAACAAAAAGAGCAACGTAGACACTTCGTGATGAAACTCCAGCAATTGACAGGCCCTTTGATGGCAAAAGGCATTGAAGACACGCTTTTATACGTCTACTACAGACTTTTATCTCTCAACGAAGTGGGAGGAAACCCCAGTCAATTCGGTGTATCGCTGGCTGACTTTCACGAATTCAACCAACATCAGCAAGCAGTTTGGCCTCACAAAATGAATGCGACAACTACCCACGATACCAAACGTGGCGAAGATGTGCGAGCTCGCATAAACGTCCTGTCAGAAATCCCGGATGAATGGGAACAGCAAGTCAGGTCTTGGAGAGAGTTGAATTCTGCAAAAAAAGTCAATTTGGTAAATCGGATGGTTCCCGATACTAATGACGAATACTTCTTTTATCAAACCTTAATTGGCAGTTTTCCGTTTGAGGAAATCGCAAATATTGACTTTATTCAAAGAATGAAAGATTATGTAATTAAAGCCGTCCGTGAAGCCAAAGTTCACACTGCTTGGCTGAGACCAGATAACGACTATGAAAACGGTTTTATGACTTTTGTCGATCACGTTCTCGAACCTGGTGAACAAAATCAGTTCCTCAAAAATTTCATGCCTTTCTGGAAAAAAGTAGCTGATTACGGAATTTTAAACTCTTTATCTCAAACACTGCTGAAAATCACAGCCCCTGGTGTGCCAGATATTTATCAAGGTACGGAATTTTGGGATTTAAGCCACGTCGATCCAGATAATCGCCGTCCGGTTGATTTTCAGCGCCGTATCAAGGTATTAGGGGAGATAAAACAGCAGGCTCAAACTGATATTTTGCAACTGGTTGAGGAGTTGATTTCAACCAGAGAAGATGCTAGAATTAAGTTGTTTCTGACTGCGAGAGTTCTAGAAGCGAGAAAACAATACCTGCAAGTTTTTCAATCAGGTAATTATCAGCCACTGGAAGTAGTTGGTACATTTAAAGAGAATATTGTTGCCTTTGCCCGCAGCTACGAGGATACTACAGTTATTGTCATTGCTCCACGGTTTTTGACTGGCATCGTTAAGCCGGAAGAAATGCCGATCGGCAAAAAAGTCTGGCAAGATACTAAGCTAGAATTGTCGGATGAAATGCCGTCTGTTTGGCAAGATGCAATTACCAATCAGATGGTAGAAAGTAACAGTCAACTGGCAATTGGTGAAGCTCTGAATTACTTTCCTGCGGCTTTGCTGATTAGTCAGTAGTCAATCGAAAGGAACTGACGCATCAAAACCAGAGAAACCGGGTTTTTTACCAGCTTTAAAGGCTCAAGTGCAGTATTTTTGTAAAAAACCCGGTTTCTGACTACTGGCGCGTCTAGGACTATTTTTGAGTTAAAATAATACTAGCCAAGCTATGTTAGCAGCGGGAGAAGTACCAAAATGCGATCGCTCCTCAAAACCCAAACCATTACCGATATTGATAATTTCTAGTTATATTTTATATCCAAAAATGCGATCGCCCGAACGCAACCAAACCAAATTTATACCACAAAGACGGCAAACACAACACAACGTATACGGTTTGCCACAATACCGCGATCGCGCAAACGCCGTACATTAGGAAGAGTAAAGAAAAGCAGTCAACAACTGTAGCGGTGCAAGCATCATGTGATGCAACCGTCCCCTAACAGGTTCGGTAAACACGCCTTCATCCCAAGGTCTAACCACCCGCAGTATAGAGATAATCACCCTATCGAAGACTGTATTAAAGCTGGACTCACTACCCGTACACCCCCCCAGGTGAAATGGCAGTCCTGAATAACCAGACTATCACACAGATAGAAAAGCAAAATTTTGTAGATATTGGAGCCGGAACACCCCTATGGGAAAAGTAGTTGGAATTGACTTAGGTACGACAAACTCCTGCGTCGCAGTAATGGAAGGCGGCAAACCCACCGTCATAGCCAACGCCGAAGGGGGTCGCACCACACCTTCCGTAGTAGCATTTGCCAAGAATGGCGATCAACTCGTCGGACAAATCGCCAAGCGCCAAGCTGTGATGAACGCCGAAAACACCTTTTACTCAGTAAAACGGTTCATCGGGCGCCGGGTAGACGAAGTAACCCACGAAACCACAGAAGTTTCCTACAAAGTCCTGAAAGTCGGAAACAGCCTCAAACTGGACTGTCCCGCCCGCGGCAAGCAATTTGCGCCTGAAGAAATTTCCGCCCAAGTCCTCCGCAAACTCGTAGAAGACGCCAGCAAATACCTGGGCGAAACAGTCACCCAAGCAGTGATCACAGTTCCCGCGTACTTCAACGACTCCCAGCGCCAAGCTACTAAAGACGCTGGAAAAATTGCCGGTATTGAAGTGCTGCGGATTATCAACGAACCGACAGCAGCGGCTTTAGCTTACGGGTTAGACAAAAAGAGCAACGAAACCATCCTGGTATTTGACTTAGGTGGCGGTACTTTCGACGTTTCTATTCTGGAAGTTGGCGACGGCGTATTTGAAGTATTGTCAACTTCTGGAGACACTCACCTTGGTGGTGACGACTTCGACAAAAAAATTGTTGATTTCATCGCCGGAGACTTCCAAAGAGCCGAAGGAATTGACCTCCGTAAAGACAAACAAGCATTGCAACGCCTAACAGAAGCAGCAGAAAAAGCCAAGATTGAACTTTCGAGCGTTACTCAAGCCGAAATCAACTTGCCGTTTATTACTGCGACTCAAGACGGCCCAAAACACTTGGACATGACTTTGACGCGGGCCAAGTTTGAAGAACTTTGTTCAGATTTGATCGATCGCTCTCGCATTCCCGTAGAAAACGCGATTCGCGATGCCAAATTAGACAAATCTGCAATTAATGAAGTTGTCTTAGTTGGTGGTTCTACACGCATTCCAGCCGTGCAAGAACTGGTCAAAAAAATCCTCGGCAAAGAGCCCAACCAAACGGTAAACCCGGATGAAGTGGTAGCAGTCGGTGCAGCAATCCAAGCTGGCGTGCTCTCAGGCGAAGTCAAAGACATCCTGTTGCTGGACGTTACTCCGCTATCTCTCGGTGTCGAAACCTTGGGCGGCGTGATGACCAAAATCATTCCCCGCAACACGACTATTCCTACTAAAAAGTCGGAAACTTTCTCGACTGCTGTAGACGGCCAAACAAACGTGGAAATTCACGTTTTGCAAGGCGAACGAGAAATGGCGAATGACAACAAGGATTTGGGGACTTTCCGTTTGGATGGAGTTCCACCAGCCCCTCGTGGCGTGCCTCAAATTGAAGTTACATTTGATATCGATGCTAACGGTATTTTGAATGTAGCTGCTAAGGATAAAGGTACTGGTAAAGAGCAATCTATTAGCATTACTGGTGCTTCTACTTTGCCTAGTAATGAAGTCGATCGCATGGTTCGGGAAGCCGAATCGAACGCTTCTGCTGATAAGGAACGTCGCGAAAAGATCGATCGCAAAAACCAAGCTGACTCTCAAGCCTATCAAATCGAGAAGCAGTTGGCAGAATTGGGTGATAAAGTTCCCGCTGATGACAAAACTAAGGTTGAAGGCTTGATCAAAGACTTGCGCGATGCGATTAATAGTGAAGATGACGATCGCATTAAAACCTTAACAACAGAGTTGCAGCAAGCATTCTACGCTGTCAGCAGCAGCCTGTACCAACAAGCTGGCGGCCCAACTGACGGCCCTGGTGGCCCTGGAGACGGCGGCCCGACTGGTGGCGGTGATGACGTGATTGATGCCGACTTCACTGAAGGCAACAAATAGTAGGCTAAGCTAATAGCCTTGAGCTAGGAGTAGGAAACCCGGTTTTGAATAGAAACCGGGTTTCTCTGTATTCGGACTTATATGATGTTAAATTTTGTAGGGGCGGGTTCACCACCAATAATTGCCCATAATCTACAATCTCATAAACCCGCCCTCGCCCATAAGTTGTTACGCATTTAAAATGGTATTGTAGGGTGCGTCAGTAGGGGCGAATGGCCATTCGCCCGTACAAGGCGTTTCCCATGTATAGTAGGGGNATGTATAGTAGGGGCGAATGGCCATTCGCCCGTACAAGGCTGACGCACCCTACATGGATAGTTAGTGGTTTAAATCCGTAACAGCTTACCACCGCACATGATATAAAGGCGGAATCAATATTAATATTGCAATCAGGAGTAATCTAAATGTCTCGTTCTCCTATACAAAATTCCCCCGCAAATACTCCCAATCAATCTCATGTTGCATCCTTGCGCCGTCTCCGCCGCATCAGTCATTTACTCGACAATGCAATTCCTATTCCCGGCACAAAATACCGAATTGGACTCGATCCAATATTAGGATTGATACCGGGCGGTGGTGATTTGATCGGCTCAGTTTTTGCAGGTTATGTTGTGTTTAAATCTGCTCAAATGGGAGTGCCGCAAGAGACTTTAGTCAAGATGGCGACTAATATTGTATTTGATACACTTGCTGGGACTGTACCAGTGGCTGGAGACTTGTTGGATGTTGCTTGGAAGGCTAATGTCAAGAATATAGAATTGCTGGATGCTCATTTAGGTTCGCCTGAACCTGTTGGGAAAAAGGCTGATTGGTTGTTTGTGGTGGCTTTGCTGTTGGGTTTGATGTTGATTGTTGGTGGTGTAATTTTCTTGAGTGTGATGTTTTTTGGGTGGGTTTTTAAAGCGTTGACTGGGGGTTGATGTTGGATTTTAGGGTAAAAGTAAATCGCTCTAGCTGTGTCAGGTTAACAGCATCTAATCTGGGCTAGTCTGTGGCAGAAATCGGAGCTATTGAGCAGAGCGATCGCCTTCTCCCGATCCTAAAATAATGTATCTTAAGGGTGTTGACAAACCCTATTAAATATGTATATAAATCTCAAGAATGTTTCAAATTAGCTATTTCCCGATCGCCATTGAATCAGACTATTGCCGATCGCCCCCGCCCTGGTAAACCACGATCGCCCTGGCTCCTAATTGCCGCGATCGCCCAAAACCCCCCAATCTCCTATCAAAACCCCCAAAGCCCCCAGATTAGTCCGGGGATCAATTCTTCAATCCAAAATCCAAAATCTCAAATCCAAAATAGATTGACGGCGGCCCCCATCTGCGGCTACGCTTTGAAATTAGAGGTTGCTTGCTTGTAGAGGAGGCAGCCCGCGTCGCCCAAAAATCTAGTTGCACTGCCCAAAGCTGCTACCAACAGCAATGGACAGCTAACCGCCAAACTGATATCAGCAGTCTGGAGGCTAACGCAGTATCTTAACACTCTCTGTAGCCGCCCTGCTATGCGTTGAAAAGCGGGGCGGCTGGGTTTTTGGGTTTTCCTAGAAAACCCAAAACCAGGAGAACATATTATGTCACAGGAATCCTTACCTGACGACAACAAATCTGAATGCCCAAATGACGACTCAGCAGCATTATCCGAACAGGATGTGGTGCTGTTAACGGTTGTGAGTTCGCCCCAGGGTGTCAGGGAAACGATACTGACTTTGTACCAAGTGGGTTTTGCTGCTGTCGGCGATTGGAGTCCCGTACAGCGTGCGGCTAATCCGAAGCAGGTGATGAGTGTACTGATTCGTCGTCGGAAGCGATCCTCTTCGAGGGCTGCGCTAACGGCTGATGGTACGCCGCCGAGAAAATCTGGGCGGTAAGTTGCGCGATCGAGTAGCTTAGGATTTACGCACGGGTAGTCAGAAACCGGGTTTTTTACGATAAGATGCGTTACAGCGCGCAGATTTGCGAAAAACCCGGTTTCTTTGGTCGAAGTATGTAAGTTCTGTCTGAATTTCTGAATAATTTTAAGGTAAAAGTAAGAGACTTGCGATCGCAGGCAACAACTTACTGCAAGCTTCCACCAATGTCGCCGCACTAGGTAAACCAGCAATAGTCCCTTTCAAAATTTTCATGGCCGTTTTCCCCGCCTTTTGCATTGTGCTTTCTTGGGGATTTTGCCCTACTTCTGCCAAAGTTTTTACCTGTTCCAAGGCTTCAGCTTTATCGTCATCATATAAATTAGTTTCAGCCTCGATCGCTGCTTTTAACTCAGTCAATAATTCTTTGATTCCCGGTTCATCTGGTTTAGCCGAATCAGATAATTGATTAATTGTATTGGCAACAGTACCGCTGATATCACCTAAACCTAAGGCTCCAGCACCGCTAGCGTTCACCGTTCCGCCTGTAATTTCTATTTTGCGACTTTGGTCGATTTGGTCACTCATAGCTTTACTCTTTGATGTAGATTTAACTTCATTATTAATAATAACATTAACAGGTCGCGTCGCCAACAATTTTAGAAGTTTATTTAGCTCCAAACTTTTCTGACGTTAAAATGCTATTTCTCTATTTTTAGCTTGCAGTTCATATTTATGCTTGGCTTCTAAATTTTTGATAATTTGCTCATAGGCCTGGATAATTCGAGTCAGACTTTCGTCAGTTTCCATGATTTGGCTAAGAGTTTATGCTTACTTATCCTCCTGGATAATATTAATTGACAGCGGTTGTTTAGCTAAAATTATAGTTAGTTCTCTCAGTTCAGCTATTTCCTGGCGATATAAGGCAATTTGCTCATCTTTATATTTTAATTCAGCCTGGTATTGTTGGGCGATCGCCCTTACTGACTCCACATCCTCTGATTCGGCGATCGACTCATCTTTTTGACTGGGATTAGCAGCGGTTTCAAGTTGTGTTAAACTTTTAGAAACTGCTTGGGAAATAGCTATCTCTTGACGGTACAAGGCAATCTCGCAATCTTTAGCCCGTAATTCAGCTTGATATTTATCTTCAATAGCCTTTAACAGCAGTTCGTAGTTTTGCTTTAACTCGTGATAAATTATAGGTTGATTATCATCTGTCAGAGTATTGACAAAGATCGCAATTACTCCCTTTTCGGAATTTTCTATATTCTGGATTAACAATTCTGTGTTTTCATTCGCGATCGCAGCTTGCAATTGCAGCAGTAATTCTTTAAATTCCGGCTTTTCTGAACTTACTGATACGCTCATATCTTTGATTTCCGCTGTTACCAGAGTTTGACTAAAATTATAGCATTCCTCACTTTGTCAGGAAGGGCGATCCTCTTCGAGGGCTGCGCTAACGGCTGAATCGGACAACTGCTCGATCGTGTTGGCTGTTGTACCGTCATTATCTCCTAAACTTAACGAACCCGCACCGGTAGCGTTAACTGTTCCTCCTGAAATTTCAGCTTTGCGACTTTGGTCGATGTTGTCGCTTGCGACTTTATTCTCTGCTGTAGATTGATTGTTAATGTTAATTATAGGATTCGATGGCTGAGGCACGGTTGAAGGATTTATCAAATATTGACTAAATACTCCTTTCACAAAGTCTTGAAAGACACGATTGTGATGTCTTTCTATTGCAATAATTTCATCTTTAGATTTTAATTGTTCGGCTTGACTTTGAGCTTGCAGCCCTGCTTGATAACCTTCGTCCCAAGTTTGCTCGATTTTTCCCTTATCCGTTCCTTCGGGAACTTTGAGAGTCAGTAAAACATCGTTTTCTTTCTTCTCAATTCCTTGAATTGAATCCCGTGTAATGTCTGGGAATTCTTGCATTAACTTCTGAAAAGCTGCGGTAAAAGCTTCTGGGTTAACCCCATCTTTGAGCAGGATTTCCACTGTTGTCATAATCTTTTTATAAAGTTTCTCGAAATCGCCCGGTTCAAAACATTTACTGATGTGATGAGGGCGGCGTTCGCGATCGTCAGTTCCCGGTTTAGGATATTCTAGAAGATAGACAAACCGACAGTCAGCGCGATCGAGCTTTGTAGTAGCGTCAATGTTCCAAGCTTCCAAACAAGCACCTGTAAAATAAGCGGCTGTAAAATCCGTTGCCAAGGCTTGAGTTTCAGTGAGGTTTGCAAATTGCAAATTAGCTTGATGCAAAGTTGCTTCGCTGAGGTTAGCCTGCTTAAGATTAGCCTCGTTGAGATTAACACCTGTCAGGTTTGCGCCTTGGAGATTCGCACCAACATAGGATTTTTTGTAGCCATTGCCAGTGACGAGTAATTCTCGGATGTGGGTATCAGCTAATATCGATTTACCGACTCGCGCGCGATCGAGTTTTTTTGTATTGCGGAAGCAAGTGCGAGTGAGATTGGCTGTTCTAAAATCTGTACTTTTGAGGGTTGCCTCAGTGAAATTGGCATCAGTTAAATCGGCATTGCGAAAGCTAGTACCACCTGTAGCAGCAAAGACAATGGCGATTTTGCTAACAAAGGCGTGTTTTTCATCTCCAGCCAGGGCACGCCAAGCAATGTAAGCACCTAGTCCTGCGACTGCGACTGCGACTGCGACTGCGACTGCCACTGCCCCTGCCACAGCCCCTGCCACAGCCCCTGCCACAGCCCCGGCTACTGCCACTGCCACCACTGCCGCTGCCCCTGTGGCTGCCGCTGCCCCAGCCCCGGCCACTGCCCCTGTCACTACTGCTGCCCCTGTCCCTGTCCCTGTGGCTGCCACTGCCACTGCCGCTGCCCCTGTGGCTGTCGCTGGCACTGCTGCTGCCCCGGCCGCTAGACCTTGGCGGATAGTAGCTATAAATAAGATTGCCAAAACTATCAACACAACTACACCGGGAAGAATGGTGTACTGTTTGATGTTATCTGAAGTGAAAAAAAATGCTACCCAAAAACTAGCAAGGATTAATATCAATCCCGATATTACCGATAGAAATAGCGAGATAGTTACTAGAAAAATTGTCCAGCGACGTTGGAGTCCAGCTTGGGCACGGGTGAAGTCAGCTTCTCTGAGGATGGCATTGGTGAAGTTTGCCCCTCGGATGTCTGCACCGATGAATTTTGCACCTGTGAGGTTTTGACCTTGGAAGTTGCGACCTCGGAGATTTTGACCGGAGAAGTATTGGGACATGACTTTACGCAGGGAGGTAGTGGCTATTTTTTCATTGCGATGCTGTGACGATGGCCCTGACAAAAATTTTACGGAATTGGATAAAAATCTAGCACAAAGGCAGGGATAGTTACAACCACTGACTTATATGCCTTTATTCATCTCTGATGTAAGTTCCTAAAAATTCCAGTTGATTCATCATTTCCTCCGCCGACTTGCTACCAATCAAATTCAACAAACCGCGCAACTGTTCCCCTACAGAGTAACTTTGTCGCGGTGCAACAATAATGCCCGCATGACTCCCACCTACCGCGAGAAAGCTCCCGTGCAACCGACAGAAATCTCGACTATTAAAAGTATAAATAACTCGACCTTGCTCTGTTGCCCATATCAGTTGTTCCTCATCTATACGCCCTAAATTATTGGCATCTGAGACAGTCACCACATCAACCCCATTCTCTCGCAGGGCTTGCACGAATGCTTTTCTAAGCGTATCCTCATCCAAATACAAACGAATCTGGCTCATTAAAGATTCCCCGCCCTATGTTCGGATTCCAAAAGCTGATATTCAGCTAATTCCGCGGCTAAATCTGCCTCAATTTCATTGCGGTTAGCATGATAGTAAGATAGCGCCGCATAAACCTGTGCTAAATCTAAATAGGGAATCTCTTCGAGTATTTCTTCTACACTCAGTCCTTGTTTATTCCAAACGGCAATTTGAGCGATAGAAATTCTGGTTCCCGCAATTCGGGGCCGGCCTCCACAGGTTTCAGGCGTACTGACAACCAGCGTGCCAATGTCGATCGCACTTATTGACATAATTACCTCTTACGAAAAAATTCAAACAAGCCCAAATATCCTGTTGCGTGAGATTTAGCTACTGCTCTCAATTTTAGCATCAGAAGAGAGCGATCGCCCCGCAGATTCTCCTCTCCGACGATCGCACTTATGGCATCAACCAACAGCAAACTCCGTAAATTTCCGTCTATATGGGGCTTTAAAAGCCAAAACTATATCTTGCTTTGGAACCCCAGCTTCAACCAATTCATTGCCAACTCCGATTTCCGTGCCATCTCGTTCGATCCAAATTTTACCATCTTTAATTTCCACGTAGATGATGCAACCAAATACCCGACTCAAATCTTCCCAGCCGATATGCAATAATTGATAGCGATCGCGTTCCGTATCAAATATCAAATGCACTTCTGTCTTACTATTTAAGCGATTTTCTACGTGATGTTTAAGAATCCTTTGTACCACTTCGCTGTAATTCAATCTTTCCATTGTACAATCTCCTCTTGAGTTGGGTTGAAAATCAGTAATTTTAGTTGATGTTCTACTATCACTCTTTGAATAAACTTACGAGTAAAAAAATCCTTGTAAACATCTTCAGGAATAGCCAAATATAAAGTCCGATCTGGTTCGGTCAATCTCAATGCTGAACGATAGTTGAGACATTGACCGAGTGCACTGTGAAACTCAGTCACATCTGAGGCTCCTAGAAAAGATTTTACCTCTACTGCAATCTTTTGACCAGTTTTTTCGGCGACGAGAATTCTCTCTGCTGCTAAGTCTATGTAAAAATCAACATCCTCAACTTCAATGAATAGATTTTCGTCAGTGATGATCCACCCATCTTTTTCGAGAGATGTTTTAACTGTATTGTGAAAGAAATCTTTAGCTGACATAAGTTAACTTGAGTTTTGAACTCTTTAAACTGGACGCATGGAGCAGAAACCGGGTTTTTTCCTAGCATACCCGTTACAGTCCCAGATTTGGTCAAAAACCCGGTTTCTTTGGTCGGACTCCATCAGCCCCGTTATCCTGCTATCATCAAGGTAGTTAACAAAACTTTACATAACCATCGTGACGACACAACAGCTAGTATCAGCCAACAGCTTAGAAAAACTAATTTGGACCTGGCGCGATCGCAAAATTCAATATACCGTCCAAGGAACCGGCCGCCCTCTGATCTTAATTCACGGCTTTGGGGCTTCGATCGGACATTGGAGACAAAACATCCCCGCACTGGCTGCTGGCGGCTACCGAGTATTCGCCCTAGACTTACTGGGATTCGGGGGTTCCGCTAAACCAGCCCTAGATTACACCCTCGAATTGTGGGAAGAATTACTCACAGATTTCTGGACGGAATTGGTACAGGAACCGGCTGTATTTGTCGGAAATTCGATCGGCGCTTTACTCAGTTTGATGGTAGTCGCCAACCATCCCGAAATATCCGCCGGCGCAGTCTTAATTAATTGTGCGGGCGGACTCAACCACCGTCCCGAAGAACTGAAATTTCCCCTGGGATTAGTGATGGGGACTTTTGCTAAATTAGTTCGATCGCCCATTGTTGGCCCATTTCTGTTCAACAACATCCGCCAAAAACACCGCATCCGCAACACCCTGCGCCAAGTCTACGGGAACCGCGAAGCCATCACCGACGAACTCGTAGAACTCCTCCACGCCCCCTCCTGCGATCCTGGAGCTCAACAGGTTTTTGCGTCGATTCTGACAGCCCCAGCAGGCCCTCAACCGTCTGAATTGCTTCCCAAGGTCGATCGGCCGTTATTGGTACTTTGGGGCGCTGATGACCCCTGGACACCGATCGCAGGTAGTAAGATTTATCAGGATTTGGTCGATGATGGGCGATCGGTCAAATTTGTGTCCATTCCCAAAACAGGCCACTGTCCCCATGACGAGCGCCCCACTGAAGTCAATACTCTGATTTTGGACTGGCTGGCCCAGTTGAATTGATCGGTTGTCGAAAGCATTCTGCTCCTTTGTGGGAAAGGGTTTCAAGGTTTTGGTTTCCCCTCTCGGACGACTTGAAAAAAAACTTTTGCAAAAAGTCTTGACAAGGTTGGCTGAGTCGGCTAGAGTAATGGACGTGTGAGGAGCGAACCAGTAAGAGCACCGAGACGAAACACGGCCAGTCGTCGGTGCTCTTTCTGTTGAAACCCATTTTTTAAAGTTTTGAACTATCTTCTATAATTCCCATTCTGAAAAGTTCTGTAAGTAAATGAGTGGGAAAATACATAAGTCATTTAGTTAGAAGTGTTGAAATCCTCGATCGAGCTTTAAGACAATATCAGCATAAATACCGCTGCTATCAGTTAGCCAGATATCCGTGCTTTCGGTAGTGATTCCGACAATCGCGGCTCCATTTCCGATTTTTTCTACCAATAACTCAGCATTAGACATTGGAAGAAACAGCACTAACTCGAAGTCTTCACCGCCGTACAATGCCCAATCTAAAGCTGTTTCAGGTGATACAAGTTCGCTGAAAATATGGGGAATTGGTATTTTTTGGCGATCGACTTTTGCGCCAACACCGCTAGCCCGACAAATCTGAATAATCGCATCGGCTAAACCATCGCTGCTGTCCATTCCTGCGATCGAAATTGGCGATAGAACCCCCCCCGGCCCCCCCTTACCA
>NZ_NXIB02000179.1 GCF_002412335.2 Tychonema bourrellyi FEM_GT703 | reverse complement strand
TGCCAGGATTATGGGATGTTTGGTTTCACCCTTTTTTAATTCGCCAACAGTCTCTTTCAACCGCCTAGCCATTAAAATTTTAAATCAAAGAACCACCACCATCAATCCAGACTTCAGTACCTGTGATAAATATGGAGGCATCTGATACTAAAAATAAAACTAATTGGGCGACCTCTTCACTAGAACCTGCGGTATTATTAGTCAAAGGAATCAGATCGTGAATGAAATCCATAGAGCCTGGAATGCGATCGAGATTTCGCTTAATAGCACTTTGCTCAATACCAGTCAGCACCCCACCTGGACAGATCACATTAACCCGGATTTTGCTAGCAGCGAGTTCTAGCGCCAGCATTTTTGCAAAGGTGACTTGAGCAGCTTTAGTACAAGCGTAAGCCGTAGCACCAACTTTCCTGAAACTTCTAGTCCCATTAATCGATGATGTAATCACAATCGAACCTCCTTGTTTTTTGAGATAAGGAACAGCATACTTGACTGTCAAAAATGTTCCTCTGAGGTTAGTATTAATTGTCCGATCCCACTCATCCGGTTCGAGATCTTCTATCGGCGACCATACACCATTAATCCCTGCATTTACAAACAAAATATCAATTCTTTGATATTTATCAACAATTGTTTGAAATGCCTGTCGCATTTGCTTAACATCTCCCACATCTGCGACGACTGCCAGTCCACAGCCTCCTTCATTCACCAACTGGCGGACAGTTTCTTGCCCGGTATCCAGAATGCGATCGATAATAGCAACTTTTGCGCCTTCCTTCGCCATTAAAATTGCTGCTGCACGGCCAATCCCCGACCCGCCACCAGTAATAACGGCAACCTTATCTAAAAGCTTCATAAATTTTTATTTATACATTTTTTGATAGTATTTCTTAAATAGATGAAGTAGATGAAGTAGGTTGGGTAGAGCGCGAGCGAAACCCAACACCTTATTTTAAGTGAAGAGTTGGGTTTCGTTACCTCAACCCAACCTACAAACTTTCGAGCTTCACGCTTATTGAAAACTGCTATAGTAAAAAGTAACAAGAAATATTTCTTGTTACTTGTTAGACGGTGTTTAGGATTCTGGAACCCAGACAGAAACTGAACCAGCATTACACCGGAAATCAGCCCAACCTTCGTCATTAGTTGCGATAGATTCTTTGATGCTTTCGGTGATGTCAATATAGGTGCGATTCGGTTGTCCGACTTCCATAAACTTAGTGCCATCACCCCCATTACTCAGTACCACAGCCATGCCACCTGGATGTTCTTCATCTCCGAGTCGCGTCCAGCCAATTGTATTAGCGTGGTCAAAATAATCGTATTGATTGCCATAGGAATAAGTTTGGCGGGCAAACAGAAATTTATCAAGAATCCATTGATGTTTATCTAACCAAATCTCGTATTCGTTGCCATCGTTTGCTGTATCCTTATAATGATCGCCGTAATAATCGGGGTAAAAAATGCAGGGATATCCTTCACGCCGCAGCAGAATTAAAGCATAAGCAAGGGGTTTAAACCAAGACTCGACAACTGATTCCAGGGATTGCAAGGGTTGGGAATCATGGTTATCAACCAGAGTAACGGCGAGGGTTGGTTGCTGTTGAACCAGAGTGCCGTCAAAAATTGTTCGCAAGTCATAGTCATTGCCAGCTTTGCTTGCAGCGTGGAAATTGTAGTGAAGAGGTGCATCAAATAATGAGACCTTGCCATCGGTAACAGTAATGAAGTTGTGCAAAGCTTCTACTTCATAAGACCAATATTCACCGACGGCAAATAGGTCACGTTTGGCATAGTTACGAACGTGTTCTAACCATTCTTGGAAAAATTTTGCTGATACGTGTTTGACTGCATCGAACCGAAAGCCGTCAACGTTTGTTGTATCGACATACCACTCGCCCCAGTATTTTAATTCCCCGGTTACTTCTGGGTTTTGCATATCTAAATCGCAACCCATCAGATAGTCAAAATTGCCTTTTTCTAAGTCTACATTGCGATCAAATTCTTTGCCTTTGAGCAAATAAATGGCATTGGCATTAGTGTCGTAAGCGTTG
This sequence comes from Tychonema bourrellyi FEM_GT703, assembly GCF_002412335.2. Lineage (GTDB taxonomy): Bacteria > Cyanobacteriota > Cyanobacteriia > Cyanobacteriales > Microcoleaceae > Microcoleus > Microcoleus bourrellyi. The sequence continues at coordinate 5,243 of NZ_NXIB02000179.1, read as the reverse complement.
TAATCAATGGCATCGAAATGCCACCAATGCCACTCCATGCTGGAATAGGTTTGGCAGCGGCCTGGGAAGGTGAAATGCGTCCAAGCTTTAATTTTTTGATATTCGCCTACTGTGTCATTGCGGTTGTCAGGATTGAAGGGTGTGGCTTCGGCTTCTTCTTCTTCATCAGCACCTAATTTGTGGTTGAAGACAACATCGGCATAAATCTTAATTCCACAATCTTGTGCAGCTTTTATCGCCCGCAAATACTCATCTTTTGTCCCGTATTTCGTCCGTACCGATCCCTTTTGGTCGAACTCGCCTAAATCAAATAAGTCGTAGACGCCGTAACCCACATCCATACCGCCGCTCGTTCCTTTATATGCGGGTGGCAACCAAAGGGATGTAACGCCTATTTTTGCTAAATCTTTTGCAGATTTGGCTAGCTGATTCCACAGGTTGCCATCAGCGGGAGTGTACCAATGGAAATACTGCATCATGACGCCATTGAGTTCAGACATAAATTTAGTTTCTCCTGTTTGGTAAAGCTGCGGGCGATAATTTTTTGTTACTCATTAGTATAGCTACGCCTGCAATTGCTGGTCAATAGATATCATAAAAGATGGGTTTGATAAAAACCATCTATCTGTTGATGGATTGACAAAAGAGTGTAAATTAGATAATACTTACTTGAACGATGTAAAAAATTATTAATGAGCTAGTAGGGTGCGTCAGCTAGAACCCTGACGCTGAAACGGAAAACCTTGTACGGGCGAATGGCCATTCGCCCCTACGCACCCTACGCGGAGGAGTTTAAATGCACAACAGCTTATGACAAAATCCATCAGAATTGCTAAAACTTTGCTAATTACCTACTACGCTTATATGCTCGAATACCGAGCAGAATTATTTTTGTGGGCGCTGTCGGGAGCTTTGCCGTTTATTTTGATGGGTGTGTGGATGCAGGCGGCTCAAAATGGGGAATTTGGGCTAAAGTCTATCGACTTTGCCCGTTATTTCTTAGCGGCTTTTATTGTTAGACAAACTAATGTTGTGTGGGTGATTTGGGAATTTGAAAAACAAGTAGTGCAAGGGACTTTATCTAATAAATTGTTGCAGCCTTTAGATCCAGTGTGGCATCACTTTTCCTCTCATGTTTCCGAAAGGTTTGCGCGGTTGCCGTTTGTATTCGGATTGGTGCTGCTATTTTTTATGCTTTACCCGCAGTCTTTTTGGCTGCCTAGTGCGGGGAGATTCTTTCTATTTTTGTTGGTGATTTCATTTGCTTTTTGCCTGCGATTCTTGATTCAGTATACGTTTGCCCTGTTTGCTTTTTGGATAGAACGGGCAAGTGCGATCGAACAATTTTGGTTTTTAATCTACCTATTTGTATCGGGACTTGTTGCACCACTAGAAGTGTTTCCGGCGTCTGTTCGCGAAGTGGTTTTGTGGACACCTTTTCCTTATTTAATTTATTTTCCGGCTTCAATTTTGATGGGATTGCCTGTCGATGTAGGACGAGGTTTGTTGGTGATGTTTGGTTGGAGTGCCATATTTTTTGTGTGGAATCGGTGGCTTTGGCGACAGGGTTTGAAACAGTATTCTGGCATGGGAGCTTAAGCAGTTGATGGTTGATAGTTGATAGTTGATAGTTGATAGTTGACAGTTGATACCTTGCCATTGGTGACGAATCTCGCTCAGTTCGATCGCAGTCCCACTGTTCGCACCGCAGCACTGCATACTTTGGCAGATTGTTGGCGCGATCGCACAGATACCTTCAAGAAGTTCTACTCTGCCAACAGTAGCGGTGCGCCAGTTGGCATCAGTTTTGCCCACAGCGCCCGACGTTTGTTTGCTGCTGAAAACCTTAGCCCGTGAGGATAGCAGCACAGAAGTGCGGATAGCTGCGATCGCGGAATTGTCCTGGCGTTGGCCTGACGCAGTAGAGATTTATCCGCTGCTGAGAACTCTGGCGGAGTCGGACGCGAGTTCTGCCGTCGGGCGGGCGGCTGTGCAAGCAGTGGCATCTGGCTGGCACGACAACCCCGAAACTCTACCTTTTTTGCAAAATCTAGCTACGGGCGATCGCGACAGCGAACTGCGAGAAATCGCCTTACAACAGATAGCGACAGGTTGGCCAGACCACCCAGAAACTCTGCCGCTGCTGCAAAAAATAGCTGATAAAGTTAGCGCGGGGGGGACAAATCAGTCGCAGATTTTTGAGTGGCTCAAAGGTAGAGCTCAAAGGGATGAAGATTCCCAGGTGCGGGCGATCGCGTTGGTGGAGTTGATGCGAGGATGGAAGGATGAGTTGGGAATGTTTGAGTTTTTGCGCGATCGAACTTTGAGCGATTTTGACAATCAAAAGGGTTCTTTTCCTTATAATCCCAGGTTTACAGCACTCGAAGCAATTATCGAACATTATCCTGAAAATGCGGGTGTTTTGCCACTTTTGCGATCGCTTGCAATTTCCGACACCGACGAACAAGTGCGGGTGTTAGCAGGCCTCCGGCTCAAAAGTGAAGAGTGGTGAATAGAAACAATACCATCAATCTCTGAGTCCTACCTCTCAAAAAAATTAGTGAGGTGCAATCCCTGTGTACTATAATATATCCCTAGTCATTTGCACTGGTAGATAAAAATAAACGAGAATGATCAGTTCTAATAAAGCTTTGAACGTGATGCAACTCTCCCTAGACGTTGTAAGCGATACACAACAAATTAGGGAGCAAGAGTTAAACCCTTTAACACAAGGTTTTAAACTACAATATTCACATCCTCATGGGCAACTTTATCAAGGTAATTCAATTGATTGGCTTAAATCTATTGAGTCTGAGAGTGTTAATCTGATTTTTGCAGATCCACCTTATAACATTAAGAAAGCCGATTGGGATCGCTTTGATAGTCAAGAGCAGTACATTGAATGGTCACTTCAATGGGTTAGCGAAGCATCGCGTATTCTCAAATCAACAGGCTCTCTATATATTTGTGGGTTTTCTGAAATATTAGCTGACCTAAAGCGTCCAGCATCAAAGTATTTTAAGAGTTGCCGTTGGTTAATTTGGCACTATAAAAATAAAGCGAATTTAGGTAGCGATTGGGGGCGATCGCATGAAAGTATTATTCACTTTCGTAAATCTGATTGCGTCAAACTAAATATTGACGATGTACGAATTTCCTATGGCGCACATACTTTGAAATATCCTTCACATCCGCAAGCAAAAACAAGTGCTTACGGGAAAGGAGCAACTAAGAAACGCGACAACTGGACACCCAATCCAAATGGTGCAAAGCCTAAAGATGTAATAGAAATTCCTACTACTTGTAACGGTATGGGTGAAACAACACCTCACCCCACGCAAAAACCTGAAGAGTTATTAAGGAAATTTGTTCTTGCGTCCTCTAAGGTCGGGGATTTGGTTATCGATCCATTTTCAGGTTCAGGAACAACTCTTGTTGTTGCAGAACAACTAAATCGTTATTGGATGGGATGCGATCTTAATATGGAATACAACGATTGGGCATTCAGACGTATAGAAAGTGTTCGTCGTATGACAAAAGAAGAATGGATCTCTCTCGATCGTAAAAATGCAGAAAGACGGGAATCTATACGATGAGCTTAACAGATTTAGTCAATCATGCAACGGACAAAAAACGCTTTCAAAATATTCATGATTACATAACTTTTTGTGAGAGGTATCTCAATTTTATTGAAACGGGTTTGCAAGCTAGAATTGTTTCGCAAAACGAGAATCACTACCAGTTTTATCAGTATAAGACTGATGGCTATTACAATATTACGCGCCCAATTAATACATCTTTGATGTATAATGAATCTGTATTTGAAACTAATTCTGTTCAGTTTTTACAAGCTATTGAACAGTTGCGTGATAGACAGTTACCAGATGATGGATTGAGGCAAGTTTTAATTTGTACCATCTACACGATGCAGCAATCTATAGGCGCTGCTCTTGATGCACTACCTTCTGGAAGATCTAATCAAGCTCGTAAAGTAAATGGGGATCTTTTTGAGCGTTTAATCCGCCTTATAATTTCAGATATAAATATAGATTGTGTCGCTGGAACAGCGCAAGTCCCAATTAAAGACGACAACGGTGAAGTTTTATTTCATACCAGTTATCAACACGACTTGTTAATCAGCAAAGAAGATGAACTCAAAATTATTGGTTCGGTAAAAACTTCAAGTAAAGATCGTATTGACAAAATTTTTGTAGATAAGTTTTTGTACAATAAATTGACCAGTACCGATGTACCTCATATTGCAATTTTTCTCAACGATGTGCAAAGAAAGAAAACGAAGAAACAGAACTGCTATGGCATTAATGCCACTTTTTTGCCGGGGCATTTCAAAGCTTACACTATCAAGCTAAATCCCTTGGATGGTGTGTATTACTGCGATATTCGACCGAATATGATTACAGATCCATTGCTCTGTCAGCACATTAAAACTATCGATCATTTTTTCTATGACGATCTTTGGAATTTGCTCAGTAGAGATGGACAGTCCCTAGAAGAGGTAGAAATAGAAGAAGGCGAAAAGGAGGAAAGTGAAGAATAGTCAAGCAAGTGCAGTCTATCAAACCGGAAAAGCCCGATCGCCAACCGCTATAGAGCAGGGCTTCACCGCACTACTGTTTCAATTACAAAAAGCGCTGCAATTCCTGCTGCAAATGTTGGCACCATTTAGTCGCGAGAGGAATCTCTGTAAACGGAACCTGCACAGCCTCCGCATCTTTTAACACAAATTCTAAAACGATCGCACTTCCAGCACTCGGCGGATTCTCTAAATCTACCGCAGCGCCGTTAACCATAAGCTCCAGCGACTCCACATCTTTTAACGAAAAAGTTTGCAAATTCACAGGCCCGCTGCGAGTAGGCTTTCCCCAAGTTAAATTATCTTCTTGCTGGCCGAGTACAGCATAAATATCGTACTTTGCCCGATCGAACTTTTGAGCCCAAACCCCATAAGCTTCCAGTTTTTTATACTCATTCCATCCCGCCCAAGCCAGCCCGATAAAAATGGCTAGCAGCGGCAGCCACATTAAACCTCTTTCCATATTTGTTGACTGTTGACTGTTGACTGTTGACTGTTGACTGTTGACTGTTGACTGTTGACTGTTACTTGTTATTCGTTAATTGTTAATTGTTAATTGTTAATTGTTGATTATTAGCCATCCGAAGCAAGTAACCAATGCCCAATGCCCAATGCCCAATGCCCAATGCCCAATGCCCAATGCCCAATG
>NZ_NXIB02000178.1 GCF_002412335.2 Tychonema bourrellyi FEM_GT703 | reverse complement strand
GGGTTCGCCTAAATCTTTCCCACTCACCAACCAATCATCAAAACCCGCCCCCACCCAATTTATCGCTCTGTAAACAAAATTATAAAGCCTTCTTGTGTAAAATGCTTGTCATGGGTAAGAACTTCTGTAATCCCCAATTGCTTCATTACTTGCATAGAAACACAATCAGTTAGGCTATATTCTTTATCAAGCCGATTTTCATAAAGATTCAAACCTTGTAAAAATGATTCTCTAGCTTGTTCGATTACTTGGATGTTTGGATTAGCCATAATATCTTTAATAAGCCCAACTGTGCGCCGTCGCATTTGTATTCCATAAATTGATAAAAAATTTAGCACTTCAGCTAATATTTCATCAGTTGTTACTATTGTCACATTCTTGAGATTGCTAGTAATAATAACTGCTTGTTGATGCCAATCATCTCTTTGATTGACAAGAGCTATCCAGTAAAAAGTATCAGCAAAAATTAGTTTCATCGTAATTGCTAAGAATTTTTGTAAATGTAAAAATCGTGATTTTCGGCTGCATCAGTGGGAAGTTGATCTTTTTCTGATGTAGTCAAATCAGCGGTAAAATTGGCAATCATTTCTAGGATAGATTCACCAGTGGTTTTCTGGTTGAGGGATAAAGTAATGATTTCTGTGAGAAGGTCAGCGATAGTCCGATCGCTTTGTTGAGCGATAGTTTGAACTTGTTGATAAACTGGTTCTGACAAAGTAAGAGTTACTTGAGTATTCATAAAAAGAAAAATTTTCCAATAATGTTTAATTATGACCGATTTTTTCTTAATTGTCAAGTAGCCCGGATGGTTGTTCGGGGCGATCGGTGGGGCGGGGGCGGGTTGCTCCAGATTATTTGTGAGTGACAAATTTTATCGGTGAACCCGCCCCGGAAGGTTTTATTTAATTTGCCTAGATGATACACTAGGTGATGGAGGCGGTGCAACTTGACGGCGCTTTACTTCCTCCAAATTCTGATATTCCTGCTGTGCTTTCTGATTGCACACCGGTTCACCATCTCCCTCCACTCCTTCCTCCTCCAAAGCATCAAAAATAGCCTTCGCATTTTGCCGCGTCGCTGTTTCATCCACCAGGGTTTGACTGAAACTATTAATCGAAACTGAGTTCGCCCCAAACTCTTTTTCGGGACTGATGACTGTCACCACTTCATCCCCAGCAATATTTTTCACTTTCACCACAAAAGCATTGCGCTGGTCATTACCTTCATAGACAGCATCGGACTCGGAATCAACTAAAGTATATCCCAAAGATTCCAGAGCACCTACTACTTTGTCGGCAATTTCTACTCGCAATTGGGAACCCAAGATTGTGAGTTTTGCCTGTTCGACAATCTCGCCTAAAATGGGCTGCAAAGCAATGATTTGTTCGCCCAATTCCTGCACTTGCTCAGTAGTAAGTTTCGATTCCCCAGCTTTGAGTTGCGATTCCAACTGATTCAACTGCTGTTCGTACTCGCTCAAACGACCATTAACCCAATAATCTACTTCTAATTTAAACTTCTGGGCCTCATCGCCTTCCCCCATTTCAATTTCGCATTCTTTGTTAGCCTGGACTTCGACAATTAAACTTTTCAAATCTTCCCAAGCAGCATTATAAAGCAACAGCCATTCTTGCTCCTTTTGTTCTAATTGGATTCGCAAATCAGCTAAATCTAAATAGGTTTGCTGGGTAGTAGCAATGGCCGCTTCTGTCAAGCCAGCTTGGATATTGCTGCGCGCCATTTCTAAGCCACGGTGCAAATCTGCCAGTTTTCCCGGAGCAAAGCGTTGATGTTGGTAATCGCGATTTATTTGTTCCCAAATTACTGCCACATCGGACAATAAATCTTCGGCAATTTTGGCTTTCCGCTGGGTTTCCTGTTCTAGATTATCAACAACTCGATCGATTTGCACCTGTAAAACTTTCTGTCCCCGTTCTCGCGCTTGCTGTTCTTCCGCAATCAACTGGGTGAATTTCCTGTCTTGGCGGTCAATTAAACCCGTGTATTCCTGCCGCTGCTGGGCGGTAATTCGCAGATATTCGCCCCGCTGCTGCTCAAAACCTTGACGCTGGGCGGACTCCAAGCGGCTTGTTTCCTGCTGCAAAGCCTGCTGCTGACGGGATTCGGCTTCGCGCACGGCGGTTTTAAAGTCCTGTCGCTGCTGTTGCAAGCGCTTTTGAGTATCTTGTTCTAAGCTGGCTATATTGCTTTTGAGGTTTTGGGTTTCTTGTTCCTGCTGTCTGGCGCGCTGTTCCAGGGGGGCCAAGCGCTGCTGAAACTCTTGCTGTGCTTGTTGTCGGACGGCATTTAACCGTTCTGGTAAATCCTGCTGTACGGAGCGCAAACGGCTTTCCTGTTCGCGCAATCGTCGCAATTCTTGTTCTTCTACGCTGACATACCGAGATTTTTCACCGCTCATTTTTGCTCAGGTATTGCTAAACTTAACTTTAGTTTATATCAAAGATGGCTGAGTATGGTTGTCAAAGATCAAATTTCAGGTGTGGATATTAACTTTTGTAAAATCCAAAACCGAGTTAACTCATGAGAATATCTAAGAACGATTTTTTTTTCTATTCCTGCTGGCTGCTTTCCTTATTTGCAGTAGCAGGATGTACCTCTAGTTCCGAAAAACGAGTTGTCATCTGCTCGAAAGACTTTACTGAACAAGTTATTTTAGCAGAAATGTTGGCGCGCCATATCGAAGCTAAAACTGATATCAAGGTGGAACGGGAATTGAATCTCGGAGGTTCGCTTTGTCATCAATCTCTCACAACAGGTAAAATCGATTTGTACGTGGAATACACGGGTACTGCTTACGCCAATATACTTAAACAAAAGCCAATTTCTGACCCCAAGAAAGTCTTCAATTATATCAAACAAGAGTATCCCAAACAGTTTCAAGCAGAATGGATGGAACCTTTGGGATTTAATAATGGTTTCGCAATTATTGTGCGGGGAGATGATGCGAAAAAACTGAATCTGCAAACTCTATCGCAATTGGGAAAAGCTGCACCAAAACTGCGGGCTGGTTTTGGCCCTGAGTTCAAAGAGAGAGAAGATGGATTTCCCGGATTGGCGAAAACTTATGGGATGAAATTTGCGGAGGAACCGAAGGAATTGTTGTTAGGATTGCTTTATCAAGCGCTGCAACAAAAAGAGGTGGATGTGATTGCTGGAGGTACAACCGATGGTTTGATTCAAAGCTTGGGTTTGGTAGTGCTGCAAGATGATAAAAACTACTTTCCGCCCTACGAAGCAGTGCCGGTTGTGCGATCGCAAATTTTGGAAAAATACCCGGAATTGCGTGCAGTAATCGCCGAATTGGGTGGCAAAATATCTGAGGATGATATGCGAAAAATGAACTATCAAGTTGATAAGAAACAGGAGGAACCTGGACAAGTTGCACAGCAGTTTTTGCAGCAGAAATTGGGTAATTCAAATTAAGAAAACAGGCAAGATGCCTGTTCCACAATACTCATCAAAAATCTCAAAATACAGGATTCGTAGATACTGTCTTGACAGGTCAAGACAGTATCTACGGAATTATGATCGATATATCCATCTAGGTAAAACCAGCGAACGCTGCGAGTATACTCTAGCAAGGAATCAAGAGCTTTGAACTGCTCCCAACTCATTGATAGTGGCAAAATCAATCGCTTTAAGGTAAAACCGATAGTCCGACAGGGAATGAATTCCCTGTCTCAAAGCAAAAGTCCTCTCAAAGAGGACTGATGATGATGAGTTCTTGAGTCCTCTTTTAGAGGACTTTAGCTATTAGACAGGGGTTTCAACCCCTGGCGGGCTTTCAGGCTTAAGTTGACACCTATGAGCAGTGCCGTGTCCCTACCAGGAAATAGCCCGGATCGCCCTTTCAATTCTCCTAAAACTAGCTAAGCCAAAAACTGGAATTGAGAACCGTTAATTGCCAATGCAAACGGACTTGCAGATTCAAATGAACCGATTAAATCGAAGTTGCTATTATTTAAAAATACTCCCAAAATCTGTCCGTTACTTCGGTTCCGAATCACCATGTCGTTGATAATTCCGTCGTTTTCATAAGAAATCAGATTGTCGTCAGGAAACAGCAGATCTAATTCTGTTAAACCATCGGGGAGAGCAATGCGATCGCCCTCATCAAAGCTAAAATCAGTAATCACATCGGCCTGATCGACTCCCAATCCTTCATCATTGCTTCTGACAAGAAAAATATCAGCCCCAGGCCCGCCAGTCAAGACATCAATTCCCCGATCGCCCGCGAGGAAATCGTTGCCATCATTACCATCTAAATCGTCGTCTCCTTGACCTCCTCGCAGCAAATCGTTGCCAGGCCCTCCAAAAATCACGTCGTTGCCTGCATCCCCTCTCACTACGTCATTGTTCTCATTTCCATCAAGAATATCGTTATCTTTGCCGCCGTAAATGATGTCATTTCCGCCACCACCTGCGATTACATCATTGCCGTTATTTCCTAACAGCCGTTCGTTGTCATCCGAGGAACCTGCGATCGTATCGTTGCCATCCAGTCCCCACACACCCCAGGTAAAAGAAGACAAATCCCCCTCTTTCACATCAATGTCATCTGCTGTAGCGAATCCCAAAAAACGTGGGCCACCGCCGGCAAATACAGGAAATCCTGTCAGATCGCCGCTCAGATTATTCACCGTTAAAACCATATGTATTTCCTTGCAAAGATGCTGCTAACTGTATTATATATTTCAATCTTTGTCTTGTCTGCATCCCATCGCAATTCCCGGATTCAGCCCTGGCATCAATAGACCTCTCCTATAATTATTGTGGAACAGGCATCTTGTCTGTTCAAGACTGGCTTTTTTGGAGATGTCTAATCTTAAATCGCCGATCGCTAACATTATTGGCAAAATCCACTGTTTTCAGGTGTTTTACTCATGTCTACTCCTAAATCGTCATCTCGTCAAAACAACAACAACTCCGTAAAATCACTGATGCCCGCAGATATGGACTCAACGGAGCAAGATAATCACAATTTGCAAAGCGAAGTTAATCTGGAACAACTACTACAAGCTTTAGTGGCAGGAATACCAACTCAATCTGCGGAAATTGAACAGTTAGAAACATGGAAAAAAGACTTACAGTGGGTGTTTCAATTTCTCGGCAACCGCCGCGTTTTAATTGCGGTAATTGAGCCGGGAACTTTTGCCCTACGCTACGCTAATGCAGCTTTCTGCCGTTTGGCTGGCTGGGAAGGAACGCCCCTAGGAAGTGGGGAAATAGGCGGTTTGTTTGCAGGAATGGGTATTACTCTGTTGGAACTGTTTGAAGAATGGGATCAAAAAACAGCCGAAAAGTTGTACCGCCGTCACCTTTTACACTGGGTATTTAAGCAATCTTACCAAATTGACCTCGGAGTTTTGCGAGTGCTCGACGAACCCGTGATGGCTGGTGTAAAAAATCGGTTACAGCCAGAACTGAGATTTGTCGAATTTTGGCTGGGTTCAGAACAGTTGAAAATTACTCGGATCGACCAAAAAATAGATGAATTTGCGGATTTACATTTGCAATCAATGCCTGTTTCTGAACGAGAAGCATGGTTGATGCAGCCGAATCAATTGGCGATTTTAGCCGATCGCTTACAGTTGGATAATTACCAAGTAGAAGGCTTGCTGGTACTAGAAGGTTTTGATGTCAGCGTACAGGAGCAAATTCGGCGGCTGACGCAGTTATTAATCGATCGCGACTCCATGCTGCGCCCCGACAAATTTGAAAGAATAGACGGTTGTTTGCGATCGCTCTTTAATGCTGACGGCACTTTGCTACTGCGCCCCGACGGTGAACAGGTACAGATATTAGTTGCTAAAGGTGGCGAACAGTTGCCCCCGGTTGTTTATGCGATGAATTCTCTAGAAGCTTCGCATTTTTTGAAAGCAACGACGGCAAATCAAGTCTGGAATGTGCCAGATTTGCGCCGAGAATGCGACACTGAGTGCGATCGGGCTTTGCGGAAAATGGGCGTGCGATCGATGTTGCTAGTACCGCTGGTGGTAAAAACTGTCACCCGCGAGGGCTGCGTACAGCGGATTTTGGGCGTGGTGGGGCTGCTGTGCGATCGGCCCAACCACTTCAACGGTATTGACTCCCAGCACGCCCAAGAACTAATTCCCGCCTTCATTGCAGCCCTGCGCCAAGCCATGCAGCAGCGGTTCAGCCACATCCACAACATCCACCCCGCCGTCGAATGGCGCTTCGTCCAAGAAGCAGAAAGACGCAGTTGGGGACTAAAGCAAGAAACCATTGTATTTACCGAGGTTTATCCACTATTTGGAATTTCCGATATTCGTGGTTCTAGCGACGAGCGAAACCGAGCCATTCAAACTGATTTGCTGGAACAATTTCGCTTGGCTTTAGGCATAGTTGATGCCGTTTGCGAAACAAAAAAAACTCACTTCGGTCAGCAACTGCGGCTCGATTTGCTCGACTACATTGAGCATTTAAAAGAAAAAGTAACAGTCGATATGGAAGTCCGCGCTGCCGAGTATTTGAACGAACATTTAGAGGTATATTTTGACTATTTTTTGCAGTGCGGGCCGAAAGTTCAGGAGGCAGTTGAAGCTTACCGAGTGGCTTGTGAAAACGAACATAACTGCGTTTATTGCGATCGGACCCGCTACGACGAAATGCTGCATTTAATCAGCACCAAACTCCAAGAAACTTGGGTTCTCTGGCAAGAACGAATGCAGCAAATTCTCCCCCACTACTGCGACATTGAATGCACTGACGGCATGGATCACATGATTTATGTCGGCAAATCTATTGATACCAGATTCAGTCAGTTTCACCTGCACAGTTTGAGGTACGAACAACTGCGCGCAATTTGCGACTGCGGGCGCACAGTTTTCCGCCTGAAAGCCGAGTCCCAAATCAATATGGAACTGGTGCATTTAGTGTTAGTGCAGAATACGACAATCGACATTTTTCACAATGAAAATACCGAAAAAATGTTTGACGTCAAAGGCACTCGCGACATCCGCTACGAACTCGTCAAAAAGCGGATCGAAAAAGCCGTTGATCAAGACGCAAAAGAGCGAATTACCCAGTCAGGAATGCTGACAGTTGTTTATTCAACCGAGGACGAGTGGGAAGAATACGAGCAATATTTGCGCTATTTATCTCGCGAAGGTTGGGTAGAGTCAAAAGTTCAGACTGGCATGGTAGAATCATTGCAAGGAGTCAGCGGTTTGAAATTTGCCCGCGTCCGCATTTTACCAGAACCCGAATCAATTGTTCATATCGCTGAAGTTACGGTTGTAGAAGATTGAAATTCGGCTATTTAAGCGATAGGGACACTCCAAAAGCCCATTAGTGTCAACTTAAGCCTGAAAGCCCTGAGAAATCTGGTTTTTACCTGAGTCTAGATCCCCCTAAATCCCCCTTAAGAAG
>NZ_NXIB02000177.1 GCF_002412335.2 Tychonema bourrellyi FEM_GT703 | reverse complement strand
CACACGGTTATTATCCGTTCCAGTTTCCCAAGAACTTCCGTCAGTCGGTGCGCCACTATAATTACCATGCCATTTATCGCTGCACCATTCCCAAACATTGCCATGCATATCGTATAAACCAAACGCATTAGGTGGAAAACTCCCCACATCCGTTGTTTGTTGACGGTAAAGTCCCTGTGGCACAGAACCGTAGGGATTATTGCCATCATAATTAACTAAATCTGGCGTAATCGTGTCACCAAAATAGAAAGGCGCTGTAGTTCCGGCGCGACAAGCATATTCCCATTCGGCTTCCGAAGGTAAACGATAAGTCTTCTCTGTTTTTTCAGAAAGTTTACGGCAGAATTCTACAGCCTCATTCCAATTTACTCGTTCCACAGGACGTTTCGCACCTTTGAAATTCGATGGGTTATTTCCCATCACCGCTTCCCACTGTGCTTGAGTAATCGGATATTTGCCTAGATAAAAAGGTTGAACAGTCACTGGATGCACTGGTTGTTCCGAACTACTTTCAGATGAACCCATCTGGAAGCTATCACCGGGGATATAAACCATTTCCAAATTTACCCCGTTGCCCAAATCTGCAACTTTCTGATAAGATTTACCCGGTTTGCGGCTAACTTCTTGTCCTCGATTGTTAACAGTAACAATCTCGAACTGAAATTCTTTCCCCTTAGATTCTTCTTCAGCGCGACGTTGCTGTTCTGCTGCTAATTTCCGCTGACGTTCTTGTTCAGCCTGAAGCTGCTGTTTCTCTTCTTCTTGTTGCCGCAACCATTTTTTCTCATCCCAAACACCTTGAGCCACATCGCGATTGTGCGCTACACTCGACAAATTTGGATTGAGATTTAAGGCTTGATTGTAATCAGAAATTGCCTGCTCGTATTCTCTCAACTTGTAATAAGCATTACCTCGATTGTTCCAAGTATCAGCATTGTTGGGGTCCAGCCGCAAATATTGAGTGTAATCTTCAATCGCCGCCTGATACTGCTCCAATTTAGCATAGGCCAATCCCCGATTGAAATTAGCCTTAGCAAAATTAGGATTCAGTTGCAGCACTTGATTGAAATCCACAATTGCCGCTGCATAGTTTTCCTGTTTGCAGCGCCCAATCGCTCGGTTGTAACAAGATTCAATGACGCTAAATTGGCGAGTTTTACCCACAATCACCAAACAGCTATTCAGTTTTCCAGCATATTTCAAATCATCAATTGTCAAAGCCGCATCGAGGGCATCCAAAATTTCCTTGTTTCCTTCCGGTACCGACAAACCGCGCAATTTCAGCCAAGCTTTCACCGACTCAAAAATTTGTGTCGCCGCCCAACGCTTATCCGGCAAATCCAGCAAACCTTCAGCTAAATCTAACTTCAGTTCAGGAATCCATGCCGATTCTGATTCGCCAATAATATTATACAACATTTCGTAGAAATTAATCACTATTTCTACTAATTGTTCCTGTTCCTCCTTGGGCATATCTCGCAGCAAATCAGGCAGTAATTGAGGCAATAGAGGCCGCTGCCGCACGTCTGAGGAGACGTGCAGGAAAAAGTATTCATCCGCCAGCAATCCAGCAATCAAACAGTGACAAACACCGATAAATTGCTGAAATCTTTCATAATCTTTTTTGTGAATGCTGTAGGGACGCGGGCTGTCGGTGGGGTCAATTCCCATTGCTTCGCACATCCGTTCATTGTCAATAATTTCGAGGTTGTGCAAGAAACTATTAACAGCTTCATTACCTAAAACTTTATCAAATTTTTCAGCGCTATTACCCTGAGCAATGTAGGCTTGTCGCTGAGCTTGCCACTGCAATGCCCGCTCTTTAGCAAAGTCAAAAAGTACCTCGCGCCAAGGTAGCATGGGAATCGGGGATTTGTAGCGATAAGTTGCCCAATTCAAACCCCAATAACCAAAGTTGAGGTTGAAAATATCGCCTTCCGCAACGGATTCTAAAATTAATGTCGGCTCGGTTTTTAAGCCGTGAAACATGGTTTTTGTGGCTGCTTGGCTGTGAAAAAATTTGCTCGTCCAAGCACCAGACAAAAACTCGATTGGTCTTCCTTGGGCGGAATATTTTTCAAAGAATTGTTGCAGGTAAATTCCCAGAAATTTTTCCATTTCGGGAAAGCCTTTGGCGGTATCATTACTATCGCCGGAACGGTCAAATTGCAGGCTGGGAGGTGAGAGGAAAACTCGCAGGGGAATGGGATTTTGAGTGGGATTTGAGTTGACAATATCTTGGGCGACTAGCCAAATGGGAGAGTTGTTTTGTCTTTTCTGTTCTTGAATGACTTCGATGCTAGTTTGTCGGTCATAAATTCGGATTTCGCGGGCGAGTTGAGCGTCGAGGTTTTTGAGGTGTAGTTGCAGTTCTTTTTGCTGTTCGATGCACCATTTTTGGAGTTCGCCTCTAAATATTTCTAGTTGGATTTGGTGTTCGCGATTGAGTTTGCCTTCGTTGGCTTGAAAGTCGCGGTTGATTTTTGCAAGTTGTTCTTGCATTTGACGGTTTAGGAGTCCTTCTTGGGTTTGGGATTCGCGGTTGAGTCTTGCTAGTTCTGATTGTAAGGAGCGGTTGAGATTGCCTTCTTCGGCTTGAAAAGTGAGGTTGGCTTGTCGTTGAAATTCTTGTAGTTTAACTTCTTGGATGCGGAGTTCTTGTCTGCTTGCTTCGATTTCTTTGTTGGCTTGGATTGTGATGTCTGTGTTTCTGACTTGGGTTTCGGAATTGCGGTCTGCGGTATAAACTGTGGGCCTGTATATAGCTTTAACGAAATCGCCAACTTGGGCTAGCCATCCTTTTTTTCCTGGTAGTGCTTTGGTCATTTGTTTGTTCCTTTGGGTAGGTGAATGGGGTGAAAGAAACCGGGTTTTTTCGAGATTTGGGGTTTGAGCCGTAGATTTTGCGAAAAACCCGGTTTCTGGAGATTTGGGTGGGGTTGAAGAAACCGCGTTTTTTTGAGATTTACGGTTTTCTCCATAGATTTTGCGAAAAAACCCGGTTTCTGGAGATTTGGTACTAATAAGTCCCGCCGCGAACTGCAAATAGCATATGGGCCGCACCTTCTAAATCGGTATCGGCCCGACCGACTTCTTTGCCATTTTCTCGATAGATATGACCTGATTCTACTCGTCCTACGGAAGTATCGTCAGCCCACCGACAAATGTGTCCGTTTTTACTAAGATATCCGATATGTTCGCTGGCTGAGTTGTAAAAATCTCGCCCATCCACATGACCGACTACTTGTGTGGTTCCATCGAGTTTGTGTAGGTGCACGTCGCCACTGCGGTCTATGTGAATGAATGGGCCGTCTCCTGAATTAGAATAGGAGGAATTGACGACGTGGGGCGCTGCATTTGTGTGGGTGTCGTGATGATTTGTTGCGGATGCAAATCCGGTTTCGGAATTGTGCTGGTGAGTGTCTGTGGGGTGAATGTCGTGGCTGTGAGTCCAGTCGCTTTGGTGATTTTGCTGGTGGAAATTGTGCGAAGTATCAGTCCAATCGCTGGGAGTTGCTGATATTCCGGTTGCGAATCCGTATTCTGGATTTTGCCACTGATTGTCTGTGTGGTGAATATCGTTGCTGTGAGTCCAGTCGCTTTGGGGATGTTGCTGGCTGAGATTGTGGGATGAATCAGTCCAATCGCTGTGGGTGATGTCTGATGTTGCTGGATGGTTGAGGTTGTGGTCGTTGAGGTGTAAGTTGTTGTGGGAATGATCCAGATTGTTTGGTTGATGGGGGTCGAGGCCGAGGGATTGCATGAAGTCGTCTAACGGGGAGTTGCTGTCAGATGTGTGATTCATGGGTTTGGGGGATGGTGGGTGATTTTCTCTATTCTGCCAAATTATTTTGTAAGTATGCATTAGCAACAGGCAAGATGCCTGTTCCACAAAAAGTGAATTTCTTGGTAAATTTAGATTTCGAGCAATGAATAGGCGAATGTGGATCAAGGTAACTCTGAGTCGATCGCACAAAAAGTTGTAGGTGTTATTTTGGGATATATAGCCTTTCTCAGTTAGGTGAGGTACAGGGTAATGGGGCATCGGGCATGGGGCATCGGGCATCGGGCATCGGGCATTACCAATTACTAAGAGACTGTTGGCGAATCAATAAAGGGTAATACCCCTCACAGGTGAAATGTAGATTTTGTAGGTTGGGTTAANCTTTTAAAATAATGTGTTGGGTTTCGCTGACGCTCTACCCAACCTACAAAATCTACAAAATCTATGCGAGAAACTTGCGCGGGCGCTGGATTCAGAAGTGAGGAGTGAGACCCCTCAGACATTCGCCAACAGTCTCTTTCCAATGGGGAACAACCGCTTTCGGGCCCTGCTACCTACAACCGTTAGAGCAAGACTTAAGTGCCAAATCCAAGTCGCCGGTGATGGACAAGTGCAGAAGTTGAGCGTGTAAGTGCGCGATCGAGATTTTCCCACTCAGTCCATCACGCTACCGCCTGGGAAAGACAGTGAGGGACTGATGCGGAGTTCGATCGCGTAGACGCATTTAAAGCACTGGTGACACCCCAAAAGTTTTGGAACGGCCCATTATTGCGCCCAACTCTGGCGAAATTACCACTATTTACAGCAGAGAACCAGAAACCGGAAGCTACTCGGAAACCAGAGCTACGCGAAAATCGAAGAACGAGCTGCGGAGGCCAGCCGAAACCCTGCTACGAAGGGCACTGTGGCAAAGGAATGCAACGTTGAGCCAGGAACCACCACGCAGCACACGGCGATCGTCTGTACCAGTTTCCCAAGAACTTCCGTCAGTCGGTGCGCCGTTGTAGTTATCATGCCAGCGATCGCTACACCATTCCCAAACATTGCCGTGCATATCATAAAGTCCAAACGGATTCGGCGGAAAACTCCCCACATCCGTTGTTTGTTGGCGGTAAAGTCCCGATTGTGCAGAATCGTAGGGATAATTGCCGTCATAATTAACTAAATCCGGGGTAATTGTTTCGCCAAAATGGAAAAGTGTTGTAGTTCCCGCGCGACAAGCATATTCCCATTCCGCTTCCGTAGGTAAGCGATAAGTCTTACCTGTTTTTTGAGAAAGTTTCTGGCAGAATTTCACAGCATCATCCCAGCTTACTTGTTCTACAGGACGTTTCGCGCCTTTAAACTCAGAAGGGTTATTTCCCATCACCGCTTCCCACTGTTCTTGAGTAATGGGATATTTGCCCAGATAAAAAGGTTTGATAGTTACTTGGTGTAGCGGTTGTTCCGAATTAGATTCAGATGAACCCATCTGGAATGTATCACCGGGAATATAAACCATTTCCAAATTTACCCAATTGCCCAAGTTTTCGACTTTTTGACTGGCCTTTCCTGGTTTGCGACTAACTTCTTGCCCTCGATTGTCAACTGTAATAATCTCGAAATGGAATTCTTTAATCTTAGCTTCCTCTTCAGCGGCACGTTGGCGTTTCTCTTCTTCTAATCGCTGCTGACGTTCTTGTTCAGAATGATGTTGCTGTTCCTCTTCTTCTAATCGCTGTTGGCGTTTTTTCTCATCCCAAACACCTTGTGCAACATCGCGGTTGTGTAGGACTCCTGGCAAATTCGGATTAAGATTTAATGCTTGAGTGTAATCAGATATTGCCGATTCGTAGGCTCCCAATTTGTAACAAGCATTGCCTCGATTGTTCCAAGCATCAGCATGATTGGGTTCTAACCGCAAAACTTGAGTGTAATCTTCAATAGCAGCTCGATACTGCTCCAACTTAGCATAGGCAAACCCCCGATTGAAGTTAGCCTTAGCAAAATTAGCATTGAGTTGCAGGACTTGATTGAAATCAACAATCGCTGCTGCATATTTTTCCTCTTGGCAGCGCCCAATAGCTCGCTTGTAACAAGATTCAATCACACTCAGTTGGTGACTTTCGCCAACAGCAGCAAAACAGCTATTCAGTTTTTCAACATATTTCAAATCATCGATTGTCAAAGCCGCATCGAGGGCATCCAAAATTTCTTGGTTTCCTGACGGTACCGACAAGTCGCGCAATTTCAGCCAAGCTTTCACGGACTCAAAGATTTGCGCTGTGGCCCAACGGCGATCGGGTAAATCCAGCAAACCTTCAGCTAAATCTAACTTCAGTTCAGGAATCCATGCTGATTCAGATTCTGCAATCACATTGTACAACATTTCGTAGAAATTCATCGCTATTTCTACTAATTGTTCCTGTTCCTCTGAGGGAATATCTTGCAGCAAATCAGGGAGTAACTGAGGCAATAGGGGCCGCTGCCGAACTTCCGGGGAGACGTGCAGGAAAAAGTATTCATCTGCCAGCAATCCGGCAATTAAACAGTGACAAATACCGATAAACTGCTGAAATCTTTGATAATCTTTCTTGTGAATACTGTAGGGACGTGGGATTTCTGAGGGATCGGTTCCAATTGCTTCGCACTTCCGTTCTTTCTCAATGATTTTTAGGTTGTGCCAGAAACTATTAACAGCTTCAGTGCCATAAAGTTCATCAAATTCTTCAACACTATTGCCCTCAGCAATGTAGGCAATCCGCTGAGCTTGCCACTGCAATACCCTGTCTTTAGCGAAATCAAAAAGTACCTCTCGCCAAGGTAGCATAGGAATAGGTGATTTGTAGCGGTAAGTTGCCCAATTTAAACCCCAATAACCAAAACTGAGATTAAAAATATCGCCTTCGGCAGCGGATTCTAAAATTAATGTCGGCTCAGTTTTTAAGCCGCGAAACATTGATTGTGTTGCTGCTTGACTGTGAAAAAGCTTACTTGTCCAAGCACCTGATAAGAATTCTACAGGTCGTCCTTGGGCTAAATATCTTTCAAAGAATTGTTGCAGGTAAATTCCCAGAGTTTTTTCCATCTCTGGAAAGTCTTTGGCGGCATCATTTCCATCCCCAGAACGGTCAAATTGCAAAGTAGGTGGCGAGAGGAAAACTCGCAGGGGAATAGGATTTTGAGCCGGATTAGATTTAACAATATCTTCGGCAATCAACCAAATGGGAGAGTTGCCTTGTCTTTTCTGTTCTTGAATGGCTTCAATGGCAGTTTTTCTGTCATAAATTCGGAGTTCGCGGGCGAGTTGAGCGTCGAGGCTTTTGAGTTGCAATTGCAGTTCTTTTTGCTGTTCGACGCACCATTTTTGGATCTCGGCTCTAAATATTTCTAGTTGGATTTGGTGTTCGCAATTGAGTTTCCCTTCCTTGGCTTGAAATTCGCGGTTGATTTTTGTAAGTTGTTCTTGCATTTGACGGTTTAGCAGTCCTTCTTGGGCTTGGAATTCGCGGTTGAGTCTTGCTAATTCTGACTGTAAGGAGTGGCTTAGATCGCCTTCTTCGGGTTTAAATTCGAGGTTTGCTTGTCGTTGAAATCCCTGTAGTACGAGTTCTTTATTGCGGATTTCTTGCAGGCTTGATTCGATTTCCTTGTTGGTTTGTAGTGTTAAGTCTGTGTTTCTGGCTTGAGTTTCGCCAATGCGATCGGCATGATAAACTGTAGGCAGGAATGCAGCTTTTATCAGCTTACCCGCTTTGACTCCCCATCCTTCGTTTCCTAGTAGTGCTTTTGTCATTTTTGTGTTCATTTGGCTATGTGAATGTGTAGGTCTTAGTCAATCAAGCTGTGGGGGAAAGTTAAGCAATTACCCTTTCTGTGGCTTTTTTGTGGGTGGGGCGGGTTTATTTGACCTGTCTGCACCCTTTAAAGCTTTTGGTAAACCTGTCCCCTATAGGCATTTTAGAATGGTACAAGATATGAGTTAAAACCGACTACAAATTTGGGATAAAAGGTTTTTATTCGTCATAGCGAGGACTTTCGCCATGAGGGGTTTTAACCCCAGGTGGTCATTGCCACTGGTCAATCGATTTTAGATTGACCCCCACGGATAAATGCGGGGGCTTGAGGATTTTCGATTTTGGATTGATTCCACGGATAAATCCGGGGCTTGTACAATCAATAAATTCTTGGTCAAGTATTTCTTGAATTTGTTTTTTTCCCTAATAAGTCCCGCCGCGAACTGCAAATAACATATGTGCCGCACCTTCTAAATCGGTATCGCCCCGACCGATTTCTTTGCCATTTTCTCGATAAATGTAACCTGATTCTACTCGTCCTACAGAAGTGTCATCAGCCTACGGACAAATGGGTCTTTTTTACTAAGATATCCGATATGTTCGTTATTGGTGTTGACAACGACTGTAAATCAAGCCAACTCCGAGTCAAGTACAAAAATAGTTGTGGGTGCTATGTTGGGGTGTAGGCTATTGAGAACGAACATGAAGAGGGCTACTTTGAGTGGGGGAATTGTTGCCAGCATTCTGTGTCTGGTGTCGCCTGTGCAAGCTTTGCAGGTGGTAGTGACGCCGGCAAATCCCGAACTGGGAGATACGCTGTCAGTAATGATTCAGGTAGATGGTAGCGGTGAAACTCCAACGGTTTCGGTACAGCAAAAAAAATACCCTGCTTTTCCGATGGGGAACAACCGTTTTCGGGCTCTGCTACCAACAACTCCGGTAGAGAAACCCGGTGCTCGCGAAATCCAGGTGGCTGGTGATGGACAAGTCCAGAAATTGAGCGTACAGGTGCGATCGCGCAATTTTCCAACCCAATCTATCACGCTACCACCAGGGAAAGATGGTGAAGGTAGTGATGCGGAGTTCGATCGCGTAGACGCATTTAAAGCATTGGTTACGCCCCAAAAGTTCTGGAATGGTCCATTATTGCGCCCCAACTCTGGCGAAATTACTACCATTTACGGCGTGCGACGATACTATAATGGGGTGTTTGCCCAAGACTACTACCATCGTGGCGTTGATTACGCGGGTGCTTACGGTTCCCCTGTCATCGCACCAGCCGCCGGTCGGATCTCTCTCGTCGGGCGCGAATCTCAAGGGTTCACAATCCACGGTAATGTCGTTGGTATCGACCACGGTCAAGGGGTAGCAAGTATTTTGATGCACCTGAGCAGGATTGATGTTAAGGAGGGCGATTTCGTGCAAGCTGGTCAAGTAATTGGGGGTCTGGGATCAACGGGGGCTTCCACAGGCCCTCACCTGCACTGGGGACTTTATGTAAACGGGCAGGCGATCGATCCGGTACCTTGGCGACTTCAGGGAATTGAGTAGGGATTTTTCGCGATTTTGACAAATAAATTCGTCAATTATGGGGTAAGTTTGTGGCTGGGGCGTGCAGATAAATAAAATTGGTTATCGGTGTTGAGTTAGGATTGGTATCAAAATTCTCAACTCCAGCCTCAAAACTCCAATCTCAAGACGCAAGCAATCGTGTCTTCAAAAAAACTTTATTAATGATGCAGTTGAGTGGGAAGCAGATATGAGTATTGAAAAAATTGTTGAACAAGCTTTGCAGGATGGCTATTTAACGCCGTCTATGGAAGCTGAGGTGGGACGAATCTGTAATACAGCTTCGGAATTGTCGATCGAAGAGTATATGGCTCTCGATCGCCTGATGGGAGCTTTATTGACTGGGGAAGTTGTGGTTCTGCCCCGCAAACAGTTTATCAACGTGATGGAAGAGTTGGTGCTTAGCGATGTGATCGCTAGGGTTGCAGAAATTGAGGGTACTAGCGATCAGAGCCTGGATGTGGGAGATATTGCAGCCTATGCTTTAAATAGATTGCCCCCTCTCTACGCTACGACTGAGGAAGGAGCTCACTTTCAAAGGGCTAGAGCGAAAGACCAACTTTATGATTTGATTTCCAAAGAAGTCCAAGCTGCGATCGACCGGAACTTGGATAGACCAGAACCTGTCCACCCGACAGCTTTGGGCAAGCCTTCTTCTGGAAGCGAAGTTCTCTCAAACTTAAGCAATTGGTTGCAAGCTAACGCCGCTAATTTTGAGCAACAGCCTTAGTCAAAAAAACTACAGATATCTGACAGATATCTGTAGGCTGCTAAGTAGATCCCGCTCAATTCAAAAAGCGGGATTTATGGTTAATTGCTGCTTTCAGTTGAGTCTACCGAAGAGCTAGCACTAGCTTGATTGGCTAGATCGCGCTTTTCGCGTTTTTTCCGTTCCGCTTGGATCACATCTTCCAGCACGATTCGTGCTTGAGCCATTTTTTCCAAATTGCTGCGGTACAGGTCTAAATCTTTGCTAACTTTGTCTTCGGGTAGGTGCAATGCCGCACTTACTGTTTTGAGCGTGTTGTTTAGCGTTTCTTCGTCTTTTACCAAGCTGGGATCGGCTTTTTCTAACAGTGAGAATAAGCCGATCGCGAATAAGCGACTGTACTTAAATTGAGGGTTATTGGCGATCGCCTCTAAAGACCCTTGCAAATCTCCTGTATCATCAAAACTGGTAGAGCGATCGAGCCACGACAGCAACTCCGTACCGGAAAGTCTGTCCGCCAAAGCTTCCAATCTGTGGGCATCTTGCTTATAGCGATCGGGGTCACTTTCTATGGATTTGCACAAACCATTAAAAATCGAATCCTGGTCTTTTTCTGGGAGGTATCCCAACATGAATCGATTGAATGCTGTCACCACACCTAAAGCATAGATAGAGTCGTATTGAAAATCGGCATTCGCCGAAAGCAAGTGCATTTCTACCATCAACTCTTCTACCACTCGACGGTAAATTGAGTTGATCGGCCGAGTGTGAATCGTATAGAAACTTCGCTTAGTATCTGAAACAGTACGGTTCTTGTTCACCTGAGTCTTATATCTAAATAATTTTGCCGTAGCGGACGTGCTGGGCGGCATGAATAAAGTCTTGAAAGTGGAACTGTGTGCGATCGGGCTGACAATAACTGCCAGTTTTTTTTTTAGCTCTGCCACTGGAAGCTGAGCCAAAAAATCGATCGCCTGACTGGATGGATCATAAAACATTGAGGCGATCGGAAACGCCTCTTAATGTCACCAGCCAGTGCACATAGTACCCATCAGGTATTTCTGTGTGGATTGTTCACATCATTTTACAATTATATCTTAGCTGGGATCGCCGACAAATCTAATCTCTTCACTGGCTTGTCCAGCTTCAGGAATGCTTAGTACAATATGTTATTTTTGTCAAGGCGTAGGGTGCGTAGGGGCGAATGACCATTCGCCCCTACAAGGTTTTCCGTTTCAGCGTAAGGGTTCTAGCTGACGCACCCTACTAGCTAAATTCTCTAATATCAAATCAAAATGACATTTTCTCCAGAATTAATCGCTTTAGCCCAGTACATGGCCGGAGATTTTGACAACAGCGAACAAGCACTTGCCGAGCCGGTATGGTACGTGCATCTTCGCTTTTGGCAAAGACCACTGCCCGTTTCTCTATTTTCCGAACCCAGCATCGCCCTGTTTGCAGAACAAGCCAACATTCTGGAATTAGACAAACCATAGCTGGTAAAAGTATAGGCATTTATGACATGACATGGGAGGCGTTGAGTCCCTCCCCCTTCGCTTTTACTTCGAGCGGATTGACCCGCCTCGGCTGAACTACACAGCTCCCTATCCCATCGCTAAAAGCATTTGGGATTGCTTTTCTCAAAATATTATAAGACCCGTTAACATCGGCGTTAATCAATCGACCCGACGATGTTCTGTACAATCCTCTCTTAATTCGCTGACCACTAAATGTGACATCGAAGGTTCCAATAT
>NZ_NXIB02000176.1 GCF_002412335.2 Tychonema bourrellyi FEM_GT703 | reverse complement strand
AAATCTCGTTTATATCCTAGTCCAGATCCCCCTAAATCCCCCTTAAGAAGGGGGACTTTGAGAAGACTCCTGTCCCCCCCTTCTTAAGGGGGGCTAGGGGGGATCTAGATTTAATAGTCAAACAAAAGTCTCTGACTGGGTTTGACGTTAAGTTGACACCAATGGGCACTGCCGTGTCCCTACAATATTATTTTCGGTAGGGACACGGCACTGCCGTGTCCTCTATATCATTCTACTGCCGTGTCCTCTATATCTGAATCGTTTCGCATTCAATCAAAAATCAACAATCAACAATCAACAATCGAATGACTCCTACCTTATTTGGTCGCTGGCAAACTAGAATATTGTTATTTGCAACTGTAGGCATTTTAGTAACACTGCCATTTTTTCTGGGTTTAATTAGCTCCAAATCAGGCTCGATATTTTTCTGGATTTTAGGGTATATAGCTATTTTTGGCATCGGTTGGGATATTTTATATATCTACATTCAGCATTTCCGTTGGGATCGAGATTGGCCTGGTGCATTTCAATTGCTTGCCGGAATTTGGGAAGCCGTTTTTGTGTTATTTCTAATCAAAATTGTCGGTTTACCAGGAATATCTGATCAAGATTTTGAATTAGGAGCATTTGCTTTGCATTACAGTTTTGTATGGCTAGCTATTTATTTGGCATCGCAAACACTAATGCGAATTTTGTTTCCCTACTGGCGTTTTCGTGGCGGCCAATGGCTTTGATTGTTAGATAGAAATAATTTTGTGGGGAGTCAGAAACCGGGTTTATTCCTAAATCTTGGTGGGAATTCCGAGATTGTCGCAGAAACCCGGTTTCTTAGAGTCTGTGTGGAGTCAGAAACCGGGTTTATTCCAAAATCTCGGTGAGGATTCCAAGATTGTCGCAGAAACCCGGTTTCTTAGATTTTGGATGATTGTTGCAAGACTTTTGAGAATTGCTATAATGTAGAAATAACTTCAAGGAGCTTATCGGCATGACAACTAATCAAGGTTAACTTGATATCATCCCAATTTGTTTTGTCACCTTAAAGGAGATTACTTTAATATGTTAACTAAATACATCCAAGCTGCCATGAAGCAAGCTAAGTATGAGATTTTTCCTGATGATAGGACTTTCTACGGAGAAATTCCTATCTGTGAGGGAGTTTATGCAAATGCTGTAACTCTCGAAGCTTGTAGAGAAGAATTGCAAGAGGTATTGGAAGACTGGATTTTACTTGGTCTCACCCTAAATATTCCTTTACCCGTCCTTGATAATATCGACCTTACAATTACCAAAGATGTTGCCTGATGCCCCCTTTAAAGCCAATCAAACGTCGAGACTTAATTTATTACCTGAAACAACTGGGATTTGACGGCCCCTATTCGGGAAAAAGGCATCATTTTATGTTAAAAGATAACCTTCGCATCACTATTCCCAATCCTCATCAAGGTGATATAAGTGCCAATTTTTTAGCTAAGATTTTGCGACAGGCTAAAGTTGAGATGAGTGATTGGGATAACTTATAAAGTTTAGAAGGCTTTGTCAATTGATTCCAAAGTATGATAGAGTTAATGTATCATAAAATTATTAAATACTATGACACTAGAAAATCTTGAGGCTGAGGTTCTTGCACTTCCAAAGGACTCTCAAGCAGCACTACTATCGCGACTCCTAGAACTCTTGGAACGTGGTGAAATCGATCGAGAAGTTGGATCGATCGGGGTTGAGGAGGCTCAAAGGCGCGATCTGATAATCAATATCCGAATGAATCAACCTCAAAGCGATTTAATCGATCGCGCGGCTCAAATACAAGGAAAAAGTCCCGCAGAGTTCATGGTGGATTCAGCCTACCAAAAAGCCCAAGATGTTCTTTTAGACCGGTGTTTTTTTGGGTTAGATGAAGTTAAATTTAAGGAATTTGTGGCATTGCTAGATGCTCAACCTATGGGAAATGAAAAGCTACACACATTACTAACAACTAAATCTCTATGGGATTAGAACAAGATCGACAGCAGCTTTTTCCTCCCGAAAAACTGAATTCATCACATGAAATTGACAGCTTTAATTCAGATAACAATGAGTTAAATGAATGGTTAAAACGTCGTGCTTTAAAAAATGAGTTGGAGGGCGCTTCAAGGACTTACGTTGTCTGCGCTGGCAAAGTGGTTATTGGATATTACTGTCTTGCTAATGGCGCACTAGCACAAACTACTGCAACAGGCAGAGTTAGGCGTAATATGCCCAATCCAATTCCAGTTATAGTAATTGGAAGACTTGCAGTCGATCGGCACTGGCAAGGTAAAGGTATCGGGCGTGCTTTGCTGCGAGATGCAATTCTTCGCACTTTGCAAGCCACTGAAATTGCGGGAATAAGGGCAATTTTGGTACACGCTATTTCGGAAGAGGCAAAGCAGTTTTATGAGAAGTGCGGGTTTACTGCTTCGCCTATCGATCCGATGACACTTATGGTGACAGTTAATGATGCTAGAAATGAATTATAATTATGAGAGAGTTAATGTATCGGAAAATTATTAAATACTATGACACTTGAAAATCTGGAAGCTGAGATTCTTGCACTTCCAAAGGACTCTCAAGTAATATTGCTCTCGCGACTCCTAAAACACTTGGGACAAAGTAGAGAAATCGATCCAGAAGTTACAACTATCTGGAGTGAGGAAGCTGAAAGACGCGATCGCGAAATGGATAGTGGTGAAGTTACTGGCATTCCGGCTGAACAAGTGTTTCAGAAGATTCGTGGGCTTCTGCAATGAAAAACGTGATATTTCATCCACTAGCAGAACAAGAATTAATTGATGCCACCGCCTATTACGAGGAACAAAAACCTGGGCTTGGGTTAGAGTTTTTAGGAGAAGTAGAAGAGGTAGTAAACTTCCTCATGCTATATCCTGAAGCTGGTTCAAATGTAGGAGTTTCTGTTCGTCGGGTAATTTTGCCCAAGTTTTCTTACTCTCTGTTTTATCGTATCCTAGAAGAAGAGCAGATTCGGATTTTAGCGGTTGCACATCACAAGCGTAAACCACAATACTGGGTTGACCGAGAGTAGTTGGTTGCAGTTTAAAATCAGATAGTAAAGGAAATGCGATCGCAATTTGATTACCAATAGATATAGGGTATGTCACCTACGATAATTGATCGTCTTGGTGAAAAATGGCAAGGTGACGCACCCTACTACTA
This sequence comes from Tychonema bourrellyi FEM_GT703, assembly GCF_002412335.2. GTDB lineage: Bacteria > Cyanobacteriota > Cyanobacteriia > Cyanobacteriales > Microcoleaceae > Microcoleus > Microcoleus bourrellyi. The sequence continues at coordinate 11,289 of NZ_NXIB02000176.1, read as the reverse complement.
ATATATTTAATTAGATTTATCCAAGTTTGTCAGGAATGGTCTGATCATACCAGGAATAGTCACACTCAAGCGCCCTTTGTAAGTTATTAAAGTCGATCATAGCAGTTCCAGCTAAAACCTGGAAATTCCCCGATAAATCTAGAACCTGGAAACCTGAAACGAGAGAAACTCCTCTAGGGGCGATCATGCCTCCAATTTCTGCCCGGAAATTGTCCAGAAACGCAGAAACCGGGTTTTTTGAAAAAACCCGGTTTCTTCTTGCCTGGAACATCCAAAATAATGCAATGCCATTATTTTTTTCTATTTTCGTAATATTCAACAATTGCCCAACCAAGAGTTTCAGTGATAGAAGCAGCAGTAACCATATTAGCTACATTTCCTACTCCTGGAGCATATTTGATGATGGCATTAAATGTCTCAACTCCTATAAACGCCGATACACCTGTAGTTATTACAGACATAGCTGCGGCTGTATCAAGAGTTGCTCCGAACTCAGCCGCCAATTCAATTGTCATGTTGACTTGAATAGCACCAATCACAAAGCGGTCTCCTGGAATTTGGGCAGTGGCAAACCCAACTGCTGTGGCTTCTGTCGCAGCTGCATGAATAATAGTATGTAAACGTGCTCTGCTACGACGAGGCATCAAATGTTTCAGATGATTAATGATCACCAAAATCATAAAATTATTGTCCTTATTTAATCTGGTTGTGATCGTTTCCCTAATTTTATCCTGTCATATTTATATGTGACAACTATAACACAGTCGGATTCAGTACCCAATTTTTCTAACCATCCTGAACCAATTTAGTAGAATCTGGTACAATTCAGTTGACAAAGTAGGATTTAGTAGGATATAGTTCACTCAACCTCACTCAACCCAGACCCATGAATGTTGAAGATGTTGTAGAATGGGCGAATAATTCGATTTTTGACAAAACTGGAGAACATCTTACACCTATACAGGAAGCAATACTGACGGGTGTTTGGCAAAGACAAAAATATCCTCAAATCGCTAAAGACTTCCATTGTAGTGAATCTCACGTAAAAAAAGAAGCGGCTAAGTTATGGGAAAACTTGCGTAAGGAATTAGGAAAAGACCTCAATAAGTTTAATTTTCGTTCTAAGATAGAGAAAAAATATAACCTTCCTAATATTTCTCATTTACATGACTCTTTATTACAAATTGATAATGTGATTTGTGGTCAATTTATACAAAATATTAAAAATGCAGAAGCACGATCGCCCTTTCCCCCAGACTCTCCCCAAAACAAAAGTCAATTCCCAATCATCGATTTAACAGACGCACCCGAATTAACCAGCTTTTACGATCGCACATCCGAACTCTCCACCCTCAAAGAATGGATATTACAAGCCCACACCCGCTTGATTACCATCTACGGCTTAAGTGGAATTGGCAAAAGTGCCCTCACTCTCAAACTCATCGAACAAACTCAAACCGAATTTGACTATATTATTTGGTTAAGTCTCACCAACACACCCACACTCTCAACCCTCCAAACCGAACTCAAGCAATTTTTTGGGCGATCGCAACAAAACCCATTACCCACAATCATTGATTATTTTCGCGCCTCACGCTGCTTAGTAATCCTTGATGACGTACACAACATCTTTAAACCCAGTGAATTAGTCAGTCAATATTTAACAGGCTATGAAGATTATAGCAAATTTTTCAAACAAATTGTCACATCCTCTCACCAGAGTTGTTTAATCCTCCTCAGTTGGGAAAAACCCAGAGAAATTACTGCTTTAGAAGCCGAAAACCGAGCTACCCGAACCTTACACCTCAAAGGGTTAGGAGAAGAAGCCGCAGAAATTCTCAGAGAAAAAGGATTAGCCGATGAGGAAAAATGGTCAGACTTAATCACCCTTTATCAAGGACATCCTTCCTGGCTAAATATCATCGCTGCAACAATTTGGGAATTATTTGATGGTAGCGTTTCCCTGTTTTTAGCGGATGGAAATGATGTGTTTTTAGGTGACTTAGAACCGATTTTAGAATCTCACCTTGAGCGTTTATCAGACTCAGAAAAAAAGGTATGCTACTTGTTGGCGACTCAAGCTGAAGCTGTAGATATTTCCCAACAACCTGCTGACAGTGAATTATCCAAATCTGAATTTTTGCAAGCCATACAATCCTTATCCCGACGTGGCTTAGTCGAAAAAATGCAAGTAGGAGTGCGATCGAATTTTCAGATCGATCCTGTATTTAAAGCATATATTCAATCTAAGTAACATTCCACCTCTTTATTTCTTAGTCTGCGGAGGCAGACTTTGTTTGTGTAGACGCGGTTTCAACCGCCGGGTTTGTGTAGTAGGGGCAATCCCCCCGTGGTTGCCCTGTTTCAACCGCCCGGTGCGCTTAACCCAACGCGAAAAGATTGCCCCATCGGTTGAAATTCTTGAGTTTCTTCCCGCTGTAACTGCTGTCTAATTTTGGCAAATTTCCTAACTGTTTCCACAGAGTACAACCGTTCTCCACAGCTTAGACAAACTTCAGCCGACACTTTTAAGATAGCAGTATGGTTGCCGCCCCGTAAAAGTTTATCGACTTCTTTTATAACTATTTCACCGCCGCAAATAGGGCATTTTTCTACAGATAGCATTGTTAATTTCTCCTTTTTATCCAATTAATCCATCGATTCGCATCGGGGCGATAAACTGTAATTAGGATAGCTAGTTTATTACTAGGGACATAAGACCAAACACTGTGAATGGGATCACCTCTAAAGCTTTCACCATAGATTAAGTATCGGGGATAGGGTTTTTCTTTGGGATAATTTTCAATAATTTCACCATAAAATACGGAAAAGTAGATTTCATCAAATGAGAGACGATCATTTTCTGCTTCTTCATCCGCATGGTCTGTAATCCGCACCCGATTTTCTAATATTGCTTCTATGATATCGTTGAGATTCATTCGTTGAAAGTTAAATCTTACATAACCTATGGGTGGTTTCACCAGCTTCAAAAGCAATTAAACCAGACGATCGCACTTCTCAACTAAATCATCGATCGCATAAAAGCATTCACCGCATCATATTGATCCGCCATCCGCGAATAAAACTCGATCGATCGCAAATCCAACTCCGGCAACAGTTCACTCTTACTCACCAATTCATATCCCGTAGAGCGCAAACAATAAACCGAAATTACCCCATCCTCCCAGAACCAAACCTCCTGCACACCCACCCGACGATAGATTTCCAGCGTATCAATTCCACCACTTGTCACCGTCACCTCGATCGCCAAATCTGGAACCGACTTGCGCGTACCCAAACAATAAGACTCATCTGGTTCCTTCCGTGCACCCAATTCCTTCATCCCGATGGTTGTGCTCCCTCGCCCGTAGAAACGAATGTCTTTCGTCCGCATATACATTTCTAAAACCTGACCTAAAGTATTTCTAGGTTCTTCATGAGCCTCAGATAAAGGAGTCATAATTTCTAAACACCCATCCAAATAAGTTAAACGTGCGCCTGTTTCAGCCAAATCTACATCCAACTTTTCCAGAGTCTCCCATGTCACGTTTGACAGGAAAGCCGCACCTGTACCCAATCCCGCTTTAGAAATTGCGACAACCATTTGACTTACCTTTTACGATCGCTCTTCCATAATATCTGATATCTTGCACCATTCTCAATTAGCCTTTTATGAACAGGCAAGATGCCTGTTCCACAAAGACTCTATTTTCTTGTGGAACAGGCATCTTGCCTGTTGCTGACAATGGTGCACCCGTTCCACAAAGACTCTATTTTCTTGTGGAACAGGCATCTTGCCTGTTGCTGACAATGGTGCAAGATCTCAGCTTAAATCAAGTAGAAAATAATAAATCCACCGTCCTGCTTATTTACCATCTTTTTGACGAAATGGATCGAAACCCACAACTTCTGCCAAAGTATAAAGTGGGCGGCCCTTCACCTCCTCATAAATCCGCCCCACATACTGACCCAAAATCCCAATACTCACCAACTGCACCGCACCCAAAAAGAAAACCGCCATAATCACAATTGTCAAGCCAGTTAAGGCTGAATTTGGAGAAAAAATCCGCCAATACAAAACCAAGAAAGCCATTAATACAGATACAAATGCAGCAAATAACCCCACATAAATCGACAGTTGCAGTGGCACCTTAGAAAAAGAAACTAAACCATTCATCGCCAAAGCAAAAGATTTGCTAAACGTATACTTGACATCGCCAGCAAAACGCGCATCTCTTTCAAACTTAACCGCCGTTTGTTTAAAACCAATCCAAGCCCGCAGTCCCCGAATGTAACGATTGCGTTCTGGCATCGCATTTAGTACATCGACTACACACCGATCCATTAAACAAAAATCTCCTGTATCTGTGGGAATATCAACATCAGCAAGATTCCGCAAAATGCGATAATACATATAAGCTGGCAACCGCTTAAACCAACCTTCTTGACGGCGTTGAGTGCGTTGAGCATAAACAACTTGATAACCCTGCCGCCATTGTTCTACCATGTCTATAATCAACTCTGGCGGGTCTTGCAAATCGCCGTCCATCACTACTACAATTTTACCTGTAGAAAAGTTTAAACCAGCAGTTACGGCTATTTGGTGTCCGAAATTGCGGGCAAAACTGAGGTAACAAATGCGTGAATCTTGTGCGTGCAATTCTCGCAAAAGTTCCAGAGTGCGATCGCGGCTACCATCATTGATTAAGATTAGTTCTACTGGGCCATCCATTCGATCCATCACCGCACTAATTCGTCGGTAAAGTTCAGCTAGATTTTCTTCTTCGTTATAAATGGGAATTACAAAGGAATATTTCGGTGTGCGGTTCATCATAATTAATATTTTACTTGTTATTTTTAACTAAATCAAAGCTTTAAGCTGTTACGCATTTAAGTATAGTAGGGGCGAATGGCCATTCGCCCGTACAAGGCGTTTCCCATGTATAGTAGGGGCGAATGGCCATTCGCCCCTACACACCCTACATGGATAGTTAGTGGTTTAAATGCGTAACAGCTTATTTTTGCATAAACACCCTCAGAGGTTCAAGGGAAAACTTTTGTACATAAGTTTCATTTTTAACAACCATTTCTTTTCCTTGTTTATCATCATTTTTTGTGGACTGGTAAATTATCGCACAAGGAACAAAACTATTATAAGGTTCAGAATTTAATTTTTGCCCGACGACAGGATCGATGGTAGAGATATGTTCAATGCGAGGTGCGGGTTTTCCCGGTTCTTGAAAAAGCACCCACAGTGGATACTCCCAGGCATTTTTAGTCCAAAATGATAGTCCTATATTTGTGCAGTTTTGAGATTTGACAAAATCCACTGCTTGATTGTAAGCAAACTCGATGTTTGGCCGACTTATAAAGTAAAGCTCATTTCTGCTGGTATTAAAAATGTTACTCTCTGCCAATATGGGTCTAAATTTGTTATGGGCAATCCAAGGTAGCGACATGAAAATTAGAATTGATACAATATAATTTGCTATTTTATAATTAAATAGTTGGGAAAATGTCAATCCAAATATGGGCGCAAATAATACAAAAATTGTCAGGTGGTGGCGGCTGTGCCAAGGCTGGATTTTTATCAGCAGGCAAAGTAGTAGAAATGTACTGATTGTAGCCGTTAAATAAACTATTACTATTTTTATTTTTCTCAATTTGGGTTGATTCAAAATAAGTATAATAGTGGCAAATATTAGCCCAAAGTGGATGGGATTGGTAGCATTGTTTTCATTAAATGAAGGTGTAGTGAGAGCGTATACTTGTCCTGGAGGCCAAGTGATGCGCGGGTCATTTGGAAGGACACCCAATATTTTGTGTAGCAATTTAACAACTGCCACAATCAAACCGTTAATTTGGGAGATGCTTGTACCAGTGTGCATGGCTAAGTTCCTAATTATATTTGACAAAAAAGTTGGGATTGTAAATATTTCTATTTTGTATTCTTTTGTAAAGTCTTGAGGTGCGCCGATCGCATATCCGAACAAATCGTAGTTTCGCCCAAAATGACCGATATTTAGGATCATAGTTACACTGGCTATGATCAAAATGGGTGGCAGCATTTTTTCGTGATATCGCTTAATTCCTACTACAATAAACCAAACAATAAAAGGCAAACAAAATATATAAGCTGTGGTTTTTGTCAACAGAGCTAGACCCAAACTCGCACCAATTTTTAAAGTATTAATGCCCGTGATTCCTGCTGACATTCCAGCTAAACCGCAGGAGACAAAACAGACTACCCAAAAACATACAGCATAGTCGTTTTGAGTGCTAGAACTTTGGAGGATACCCATTGGTAAAGTCGCAGCAAAGACGGCGGCAAAAACTTGACCGCGCTGATTTGCGCCCAGTTGCTGAGCAATTAAAGAAACTGCGATCGCACTTCCCACCATACTCAACCACTGTATCAGATTGGCAAAGCGATCGCCCCCGCTGATAATCTGAAAGTGCATAATCGCAAATTCTGCCCAAGTCGGGTGATACAATTGCGGCACATAGGAAGTTGGATAATGTTCTACACTATGATTTTGCATCCAGTGAACAACCCGACTCATGTGATAAGTCATCGAATCCCAGTTGTTAGGCGGTGAGACTATTGCAATTAAACCAATCGCCGCAAAAATCAATGATATACCTGCTAGCAAAACTACTAAAAAACCAGGAAATTTATTTCGCTCGTTTCTGGAATAATTAGGCTTGAAATTATGAGCTTTTAGATAAATAATTAACATTAAAACATCAGCAGACAACCATAACACAAAGACCCAATTAAAAGCGACTAATTTAAACAAACTAAAAAATTCAGTAGATAAAGCAATCGTCACTCCCCAAACAATAGTTGCGGACAAAATAGCACTCCGCCAACAATCATCTATTTTCTGGAATATCAAAAATAAAATTAGTAAATAAACCAATGGAAGGAAGCCGAATATATATGTTGTCATAATATAAATCAGTATTTTTGATTACTAAGGAATGAGAATTAAATAACATTGACTTCCGTAGGTTGGGTTGCCCTTCGACTCCACTCAGGAACCGGGATGAAACCCAATATTTCCAGGGGGTTGGGTTTCGTCCCTCAACCCAACCTACACAGGTTATTTAATCTGTGTTCCTAAGTGCAAAATGTGAGATAAAATAAATTAAGTTCGATCGCATTTAACGCCCTAGTTTATTTGGAATACCTTCGCAACCACCGGGGATAGTATCTCTCGATTTCGAGCCACACCAAGCGCAGCAGTATTTTCGTTGCTCCTCTGACAAGCGCTTGACACCAGTGAAATCAACACGTTCCACCACAGCGCCAGTATATTCCCCCGTCGTGTAGTTGGGAAATTCACTGCGACTGCGGGGCGAAGCAGTTTCGACCGAGCCATAAAATAATGTAGTACCTTTCATGTCAGCGCGGACGAGATTGGCGTCGTACAAGACAGTGCGGGAGAGGTTTGCTTTGACTAAATCGCACTTGCTGAGATCGGCGCGGACGAGATTAGCTTCACTTAAATCTGTCCACCGCAAGTCAGTGCTGGCGAGGTCGGCACCGGCTAACATGACATTGAGATCGATGACGCGGATACCGTGGTCTCTGTCTTCAGCATAGCCGCCGTCGCCGTCAAGGATGGCGCGACCTAAAAGTCGATCGCGCTTCAGAGGAGTAACCAATCTCGACTGCGACAAAAACCGGAGAATTTTAGCTTTACCTTCAGCATCTACACTGCTCATAATCGCAGCAGTGCGACCTTCTGCGATCGCCCTTTCCTGTGGCCAATCTTCCAAAAACCCTTGTTCGTCAAGGGCTAAGTCGGAAACCCCTTGAAAATAAGCATCTATCGTTTGTTGCTGCGTAATTCGATTTTGCTGAATAGTCAAATCTTTCGAGATCACGTACTGGCGCCAAGCCACGTAAACGCCCAAAATTGCGATCAAAATTTGCCCCAAAGCGCCGATTAACTCGCCGAGAGCTCCGATCGCATCCCAGTTAATTTGGATGTTGTGGCTTCCCCGTTCAGTATTGGTACCGCTGAGCATCAGCAAGCCAACAATCCCAGCTAAAAGACCGAAGCAGGCTACGATCAGGGTGCGCCAAGCTGGGGGAATTACCTGCACCCAAATTTTGCCCCAACTCGGCCACATCAGTCGCAGCGATATCCCCATTGCTGCGATCGCGCCCATTAAGCCAAGCCAAACACTGTCATTTGCCAGTCCGATAATCATCACAGCGACTGACCCCAAAATCAGCACCGACCCCAACATCTCAGCAGCCGTTTGTTTGGGATACTCTGGCAATACAATTTTACGGGTTGAAGCCTGTGGCACAGATTTTTCCGGTTCAGCAGTAGAGACGATTGTCGCTGGTTCTGTCGGCACTTTAGGGGCTGTACCGTTGAGACTTTCGGCAGTTGCGATCGCAGGCGAAGGATTGGGTTGAGAAGAGTTGGGTTCTGGTGTCATGCGTTCAGGCTAATTTGAGAGGCGGGTGGTCACAACAAACCATTTTAACCAACCCCGGACAATTCTATAGTCCTGGACGCATTGAAGAAATTAGGACACGGCAGTGCCGTTTCCTATATTATTCCGGTGTAACTGACATCTGTCGTTCTAGATAACATTAGAATAGAAGCCAATTTAGATTAAAATTAGTAATAATAGTATTGATTCCAATGTAGCCCCAGATATCAAGTAAGAATCCATGACAGCTCAGGTTTTGGTTGAAAAGAAAAAGTTAGAAAAACCGCCCCTCACTATACACACATTAGGCGATCGCGTCCTGCGCCAGCCAGCCAAGCGCGTCAAAAGCGTTGACGCAGAAATTCGGCAGCTAGTCCGAGAAATGCTGCAAACCATGTACAGTGCTGAGGGCATCGGTTTAGCCGCCCCTCAAGTCGGAGTGAACAAACAAGTCATCGTCCTCGACTGCGAACCGGACAACCCAGCAACGCCCTCGCTGGTTTTGATCAACCCCACTATCAAAAATACCAGTGGCGAACTCTGTATATTGCAAGAAGGTTGTTTGAGCATTCCGGGAGTCTATTTAGAAGTCAAGCGCCCAGAATTCATTGAACTGTCCTATCGTGACGAATACGGTCGGCCGCAAACTCTGAAAGCGACAGAATTACTTTCGAGGGCCATTCAGCACGAAATGGATCATCTCAATGGAGTGCTATTTGTAGACAGAGTAGAAAACAAACTGGCACTAAATGAAGAATTAGTCAAGAATAAATTTTCACCAAAGGCGGTAAAATCGGTATGATGGCAGGAACTCCAAAAAGTGGTTTATTGTTGGCTCTTTCGTGTATTACCGCGATCGCCGCAGTCGGTTCAGTCTTTGAGCTATCTTCGGGAGAAGCTCAACTCGGCACTGTAGTCACAGGAATCATCCTGGCGCTCAGTGTACCGCTGACAGGGATATTTTTCTACGCAGCCGTTCAGGATGCTAGGGCAAATCTATGATTAGTCATTAGTCATTAGTCAGTAGTCATTAGTTAGTAGTTACTTTGTTGGTTGTTAGTTGTTGTTAGTTGTTGCTTCTATAGTGGTTCTCAATGGAGTGAAATTCAAAATATGTAGGTTGGGTTAAGGTTACGAGTTACCCAACCTACTTCATCTATTTTATCGCTATAATAACGGATAACCAGTAACCAGTAACGAATCACCAGTAACGAATCACCAGTAACGAATAACCAATAACGAATAACCAATAAAATGGGATTTCTGCGACAAGTGCCAGCTCAAGGTGCTATGGGTGCAACAGCATCCAAGTACCAACTTTCGGAAATCATGGAAGTGGCGATCGGACGCGATCAAAGCTGTCAAATAGCCTTGGAGTCGATCGCCTACGGTATGGTTTCCCGTCGCCACGCCACAGTCCGTCCCGTAACTACAGGCAATTTTCCTCAATGGGAAGTTTGCGACCTCAATAGCGCTAACGGAACTTATGTAAACGGCACAAAGCTGCAAGGCTGTCAAACATTAGAAACAGGCGATCGCATCAGTCTCGGTCTTGACGGCCCTGAATTTATATTTGAAACTACCCTAAACAAGAGCCAAAATCAGCCACGGTTCCCGACAGCAAATCAGAGCTTTTCTAACGCGAGCGAAAAGGAAGGTCTAACTTTTACTCAATTATTTCCGATCGCATCAACAGGAAAACAATTAAGTCAGAAAGCTTACCTATATCCCGGCATAGCTACAGTTATTTTTGTAATTTCGATGTTTTTAGCAGTCGGAAATTCCGCAACTTTCAATTTTCTGCTAGCTGCTTATCTTTCCGGTGCAGCTTACTATTTCATATATCAACTGTGCGGCAAACACAAGCCTTGGTGGATATTATTTGGTTCTGCCTTAGCTACAGTCCTGATTTTGCTCAGCCCTTTATTGATTGGCTTTATAATAGTATTTCGTGAGATTTTGCCCGGTAGCTTGCCAGCAGAAGGCGAACAAATCAGTTTTTGGGCTTTTTTGATCAGAATGTTTTTCGGGGCAGGGCTGATGGAAGAATTGCTGAAAGCCTTGCCAGTTTTGGGAGCTATGCTGCTGGGAAACTTGCTGCGAAATCCGTGGCGCGATCGCATCGGTGTTTGGGAACCCTTAGACGGAATTCTGTTGGGAAGCGCCTCGGCAGTTGGCTTTACACTATTAGAAACTCTGGGACAGTATGTTCCGAATATTATTCAAAATGTCACTCTACAAGCAGGGCCAGATGCCGGAGAATTAGTAGGTTTACAGTTGCTAATTCCCCGAATTTTGGGTTCCGTCGCCGGACACATGGCTTACAGTGGCTATCTGGGATATTTTATCGGTTTGAGCGCCCTCAAACCCAAGAAGCGCTGGCAAATTTTGGGCGTAGGCTATCTCACCGCTTCGGCACTTCACGCTTTGTGGAATGCTTCGGGAAGTGCCAGTGTATTGTTGCTAGCTGTGGTGGGAGTTTTGTCCTATGCGTTTTTGGTAGCAGCGATTTTGAAGGCTAGGGCTTTGTCTCCAAATCGATCGCAAAATTTTGCAACTCGAATATTTTCTCAAAAGTGAAGTTATTAGTTATTAGTTATTAGTCATTAGTCATTAGTTATTAGTCATTAGTCATTCGTCCAAAAGTTGTTTTGGGCAAAAAATAGTCGGTCTGAAAAACAGTGGCGCGACGTTTTGGGGATACTGAAACTGCAAGGCCTTAATCTCGATCGCAACTATTTGCAAGAGTGGGCCCACCGTTTGGGAGTTCTGGATGCTTTAACTCAAGCTATGACTGAGGCGGGGATATGACTTGGGGCATGGGGCATGGGG
>NZ_NXIB02000175.1 GCF_002412335.2 Tychonema bourrellyi FEM_GT703 | reverse complement strand
TTCAGGACGGCGATGTCTGATGGGTGAAACCCCTCAGACATTCGCCAACAGTCTCTTGAAACCGCGTCTACACAAACGAAGTCCGCCTTCGCGGACTAAGAGGTACAAGGGATTTGGGATGATATCTATTAGGAAGAATAGTCGATCGGGCAGTTTTAGGCAAGTTGCAGAATGATGATTAGTGCGATTTTGGGCGATCGGGCTAGATGATGGGCTATTCTGTTGCTGACATTGGGTTTTGGTGCTTTAATGGAGTAGAAAGGGCGATCGCGAGTAGAAACCATGATACAGCCAGTCATTTTAGAAAAATTAGCAGAACTCCCTGAGTCTCTTCAGACAGAAGTGCTTCATTATATTGAGTTTTTGATTGAAAAGCAGGCTAAAAACTCAACTCAAGAAAAGCCGACAAAGAAGCGTCGAGTTGCCGGAACAATGAAAGGAATGTTTGTTCTACCGCTACCTGATGACTTTGATGAGCCGCTTAGGGAAACTTAACTTCCTCTAACTCATTATCTGAGTTAAGTAGAAAGGCGCAAATAAACAGCACTATGTAATGAAATGTAAATCACACTCAAACCCTCTTCCCTCCTGCCTCCTGCCTGACCCCAACGATAAATATTCACGCCGACGTACTTAGAGGAAGTATTGCAACAACATAGTTAATGAATGAATGGCATTCAATGTATAGTGAGGTTAGGTGTTGGTGCTATAATGATATGGATGACTTTACTAAGGAACACAGAAATCAAAATGGCGATTGAAAAATACGAAGACCAGACTATTGCAGCCGGATTTTTGGTTGCTTTAACGCTTCGTGAGGGCACAGCGCCTCTCCGTAGTTATGTAGGCGAAGTGCAAACCGTTGATGGTAATGGTATTCGATTGACATTGATAGATTGGATTAGCCTTACCATGTCAGGTTCTGACTTGTTCGTTCCGTGGTCAAACATCGAAGCAGCCTTAATTGCAACGCCGGAACACGATTCAGACATATTTGTTAAGGAAGCGGAGGCGTGGCAAAAGTCTGTTTCAAGCAAGAAAAGCGGGAAATAGAAGTAACCAACTACAGCAAAAATAAGCTCACCTGAACTCCTACAAATTCGCTCGTCGTTGCTCCTCGCTGCACTTCAGGCAGCGACGGCTTCTCTGGACAAACAAATCGAGCGATTACAAAGATTTAGCAAGATTTTTAAAGACGGAAATAAAATTATGCTCACTGCTCTCTGACGATAAGCAGAAGAAGGAGTTGTCTGAGTTTAAAAAGGTATTTGAGATTTTATCTGACGAGAAGTACGCTATGAATTTATCTGATTTACAAGATTTAGTAGCTATCCCCTCTAATGATGAGAAATTAGGCGAACTTGTTTCTAATGATAAGTACAAAAACCAATTTTCTCAATTAAAATATGCAGTAGATATTTTATCTAAGGAGAAATACAGTAAGAACTTGTCTAAGTTGAAAGATGTTGTAAATATCTTATCTAATGGACAAGATTTAGTAAAAATTTCCTCGGCGCAATTAGTGTGCCAGCTATCTGACGAGCAATATAGGAAGGACTTGTCTAATTTGAAAGAGGTAGTAGATATGTTCTATAATGAATCTGACAAGGAGAATTTGAGTCAATTGCTTCGAGAAATTGGTCTGAGATATAGCACAGTTTAGGTCGTAACTTTTGCTCGCTATTCTGGCTATCTGGATGGCGAAAGGCGATCGCCCACTATTGACTGCTAAAATTAAGGGCGATCGCTTGTGATGATTGTGTTAAAATAAAGACCACTGAAAGAGGCAATTGTTATGACTATTCGTGAGATCGCGATCGCCAAATTGCAGGAACTTCCAGAATCATTTTTGCCAGAAGTCAGCGAGTTCATCGACTTTGTGATGCACAAGCACCAAAATAGAATAGCTCAACCCAAAATCCCAGATGATATTGCTAAAGCTTGGGCAAAATGGTTCGAGGAGGTCGATCGCCTGGAAGTAACGACTAATCAGCCGGAGAGCGAATATCAGCAACTCCTACTCAACAAGTATCGGCAACAAGGTTTAGAGCTATGATCCTATGCGATGCAGGAGTTTTACTTTGTCTGGTCGATCGCACTCAACCTCAGCACATTGCTTACCGAAATGCGGTTATGCCCTTAGCAAAGCCTCTCGTTACAACCTGGTCATGTCTGACAGAAGCCATGTATCTTGCTCTTCATCGAGGCGGATGGATGATGCAAAAACATTTGGGTCAACTTCTTTTAGATAAAATGCTGACAATTTACGAGATTCAGGAATGTGACTACAGCCGTTTATTGGAACTAATGGAACAGTATCGCGATCAACCAATGGATTTAGCTGATGCCACCCTAGTTTTGACTGCTGAAAAAACAGGGTATCGTCAAATTCTTACTCTCGATTCTGACTTCTTATTTTATCGTATTGGCAATCGCGATAGCTTTGACATCATTCAAGTTCGCTGACAACCTTATTATCATGCAAACCAAAACGATCGCAATTCGCGTTAATGCTGAAGTTGCTAAGATATTTGAGGCTGCTTCTGAAGAACAGCGTCGTAAATTAGAGGCATTACTTAGCCTAAAACTTAGTGATGCAACTCGACGCAAAAGACCCCTAGAGGAGGTAATGAGTGAGATGAGTCGGAATGCTCAATCGCGAGGATTGACCCCAGAAATTTTGGATTCAATTCTTTTTGATGAGTAAGATGCGCTACGTTTTTGATACAAATGCAATTGTCAGTGCGATTCTGTTTGACAACAGTAAACCCGATCGCGCCCTTCGATTAATGATAATGTTAAAATAATCAGGCTATTATAGCCAATTCCTATGTCTCAGGTCTTTGACCGTTTACAAATCAGTGGCTATCGCGCCCTTAAATTAGTAAATCTGTCTCAACTAGGACAGGTCAATATTTTTGTGGGCGATAACAATGCAGGAAAAACTAGCATCCTTGAAGCTGTTTCCATTCTCTGCAATCCACTCGATCCATTTCAGTGGCTTGAAGTTTCACAACGCAGATTATATCTCGGCCGATCGCAATTAATGACACTTCGACCAAACATCGAGGCGTTGAAATGGATTTTTTCTCAAAAAATGACTGCTTCTAACGACGAATTTTATCAAGCTGAAATTCTGATCGAAGTAAATGGGACTGCACCCATACATGAATTGAGAGCAAAGCTTGGAGAAATTTATGGGAGTGGACTAGAAAAAAACAATCAAAACAGATTTGAAGAAGATATATCTTCTGCCGAAGAAGATGTCTCTTCTTCTGAAATTGACTCAGTTAGAGCAGGCCTAGAATTAGAAATTGTACTCAACTTAGTTCCAGGAAAAATTAGTTCAGGCCAACTTAGTTTATTTCCTTCTGAGCCAAAAAGTGAAATATTTCAGTTTTGGGAAAACGAGCGATTTGTCCAGCGCCGACGCAATAAACCAATCGTTAAAAATGCTACTATTTTTCCTTCCTATTCTTCATCAGAACCAATCTTAGAGCATCTTTCACGAATCATCTTGCAACAAGAAGATGGTAAAAATGAATTATTAGAACTGATGCAATCGTTTGATGATAACATTCTTGATATTCAAATACTTTCGCCAACCGCTACACCAACTATTTACATAAAACATAAAGAGCTTGGTTTGACTCCTCTATATGTATTTGGCGATGGATTGAAGCGAACATTAATTATTGCTCTTACATTGTTGACAACAGCTAATGGTGTACTGCTAATTGATGAAATCGAGACATCTATCCATGTTTCAGCTCTTGGTAGCGTATTTTCTTGGCTGATTGAAACCTGTCGCCGCCGAGAAATACAGCTTTTTGTAACCACCCATAGTCTTGAAGCTATTGATGCAATGCTACAGCCTGAAATTGCTACAGAAGATGTTGTAGCTTTTCGGCTAAACCATAATGGACAAGCACCTCAGAGGTTTTCTGGTAATTTGTTACATAGGTTGCGCTCAGAGCGTGGACTGGATGTGAGGTGATTATGGTTAGGTACTGTTACATAGTTGCAGAAGGTCCTCAAGATATTGAATTCTTGATTTGCTTTCTCAAATTTTACGGTTTAAAACGAGTTACTCTTTTATCTGAATTAGACTCATTTTGGGAACCATTAGTACCTAAAACATTCCCCATAAATGGTGACTTGATGAAGCGCGTACCCGTTCCAATCTTTTTGCAAAATGCAGACTTATCCGTTGCTTTGCATAGTGCTACTGGAATCACAGGCTTATCAAATACGATCGAGGAAAGCCTTGCTATAGTGCCATCTTCAGAAATTTTTGGGATTGGTATTTTTCTAGATGCTGATGATATCGAAACACCTCAACAAAGATTCGAGAAACTAATTCCTGAGTTGTCTCGACTTGGTTTGTCTTTACCTTCGATACTGGGGGAAGTGGCGAAAGGTTCCCCTCGATGCGGGATTTTTATCGCGCCGAATAACAGTGAGTCAGGAACTTTAGAAGATATTTTGTTAGAATGTGCCAAGTTAAACTATCCAAATCTATTCTTTCTTGCTACTGACTATGTTGCTGGTATTGATACCAATCAATTAACGAAGAATGATTTGAAGCAGTTAAATAAACCCGCAGGCAAAAATAAAGCAGTGGTTTCAAGCATCAGTAGTATACTAAGACCAGGCAAGACTCTGCAAGTTTCAATACAAGATAATCGATGGATAGATGAGAACACAATGGCATTGGATAGCGTAAAGCTTGTCAAAATATTTCTTGATGAAGTTACAGGCTCTACATGAAATAAGTCCCCAAAAACTAAAGCCCTTTTCCGTCGTTGCGGGAAAAGAGCTTTAATTTATTATTAACCTGGCACCGAGCTATTTTACCGGGCAGTGACCCGCCGAGTATCTTCGCCATAGCAACGTTTAACAACCGAGTTCGGGATGGATCGGAGTGGTTCCATTACATCATAAGCACCAGGAAAGCTTTGAAAACTTTGAATCCTGTGTCTGCGTTAAACTTGATGCGCTGCATCTGTTTCGCTCGACATCTATTACATTACCAAACTCACCTAAGTTTGTCAACCCCTTTTTGAAATCTTTTTTGCGATCGCCCAAACCCCCCTCAATTAACGCAGGGCTGTTTCATGATTAAGGGGGCTAGGGAGACCTCACAGTTCGAGACAAACAAAATAGACTCAACAAACGCTGCGAAATATCAAAATTAAACTGCTACAGCTTCAGCCACAGGTGCTGCTACAACAACAGGATAAACGCTGAGTTTCTTGCGAGTTTTGCCCTTTCTTTCAAAAGTCACCACACCATCAATCATGGCAAACAGAGTATCATCTCTGCCGATACCAACATTATTACCGGGGTGAACTTTCGTGCCGCGTTGACGAATCAAAATATTGCCAGCTTTGACAACTTGACCGCCGTACTTTTTGACACCAAGACGCTGAGAATTAGAGTCGCGTCCGTTACGTGTACTGCCTGTACCTTTCTTATGGGCCATAATGTCCTCAACTTTATTTACTATTGTTTATTCTGAATCACTTTCGCCGGTTTGGGGAGTTTCAACAACTGCTTGAGTTAAATCTCTCGCGGCCAAAACAACACCATTGACGCTGATAGAGTCAATCATAAAGCGAGTTGTTTCTTGACGGTGCCCTTTTTTCTTCCGAGTTTTCTTCTTCGGCTTCATTTTGTAGACGAGGACTTTGCGGCCCCGGAAATGCCGCAGAACAGTTCCTTCTACTGTGGCATTTTCTACTAGAGGTTGGCCGATGTGAACATCGTTTTCGTGCTGGATCAGAAATACTTTGTCGATCGTGACTTTGGATTCAGCTTCGACGTGAAGCAGTTCGATGTCGTAGAAGCGGCCTGGTTCTACCCGAAATTGTTTGCCGCCAGTTTCAATGATTGCGTAAGTCATGGGATAGTTGTTGAGATTGCCGTACAGGTAGCTGATGAGTCATTAGTCATTGGTCATTAGTCATTAGTGGTGAACTTTTGGCTATGAACTTTTGACTGTGGACTGTTTTGCAGCTTTTGGAATGTCTTAACCTGATCCGAGCCGGATTTAGACAGACAATCTACTATTATTGGTGATTTGGGTATTTTTGTCAAGTTAAAAATAACTTGATATTTTCCAATTGTTAGTTTAAAAACAGATCAAGACCCAAGAAACCGGGTTTTTGGCGTTGATACGGGCTCTAAGCTGTTCTCCATTTAAACCAGTAACGAGGCTAGTAGGGTGCGTCAGCCTTGTACGGGCGAATGGCAAGAGAGCCCCTACTGAAACGGAAAACCTTGTACGGGCGAATGGCAAGAGAGCCCCTACGCACCCTACGCGGAGGAGTTTAAATGCCGAACAGCTTACAATAGATTCTCTCCTCTAAAGGGCGGCAGGTAAATTCAATCTGATGTCTGTGGCAAGATTGCCTAAGCTATAAATCAATATCACAGAGCATCTATCGGCTGTACTCCTTACTGTGAGTTCATCATAACGTTTTTATTAACGTAATTTTTGCACCCAAAAATGAAAAGGAATATTACAAACTATTACAGGAACACTCAGAATGTGAACATAATGCCTCAAAATACTTCCCAGAGGTAATTGCGTCACAAGAGTAATCTCGACCGCAACTACCAGACAGTCACTCGATCGCCACCTAATCGCTGTAATCTCGATCGCAAAATTAGAGAAAACACCAGTTATGTGTGGTATCGTAAGCGACAGGCAAAATTGCAAAATATCCAGCGGGTACACACAAGATGAGTATCGTCACCAAATCAATCGTCAACGCAGACGCTGAAGCTCGTTACCTGAGCCCAGGCGAACTGGACCGAATCAAAAGCTTCGTCACCTCTGGTGAACGCCGCGTCCGCATCGCCCAAATCTTGAGCGAATCCCGCGAACGTATCGTCAAACAAGCAGGCGACCAACTTTTCCAAAAACGCCCTGACGTAGTTTCCCCAGGCGGCAACGCTTACGGTGAAGAAATGACCGCAACTTGCTTGCGCGACTTGGACTACTACCTGCGTTTGATCACCTACGGAATCGTAGCTGGCGACATTACTCCGATCGAAGAAATCGGTATTGTCGGTGTCCGCGAAATGTACAAATCCTTGGGAACCCCGATTGAAGCCGTAGCCGAAGGAATTCGCGCTATGAAAAATTCAGCTTCTTCCTTGCTTTCTGGAGAAGATGCTTCCGAAGCTTCCTCTTACTTCGACTACGTTATCGGTGCGATGCAGTAAAGATTTTAGATTTTGAGATTGTGAGTTATCAGCAACCAGCCAAAAGCTTTTGCAGGTAACACCAACAAATCTGAAATCCCAAATCCCAAATCCGAGCTACAAAATTGGACTGAACTCAGCCACTTTCTAGGAAACAAGACCATCATGCAAGACGCAATTACCGCCGTTATCAATTCCTCTGACGTCCAAGGTAAGTACCTAGACATCAGCGCTCTAGACAAACTCAAGAACTACTTCGCATCTGGCGAACTGCGCGTCCGCGCCGCTACAGCCATCAGCGCCAATGCAGCCACAATCGTCAAAGAAGCAGTTGCTAAGTCTCTGTTGTACTCTGATGTCACCCGTCCCGGCGGCAATATGTACACAACTCGCCGTTATGCAGCTTGCATTCGCGACTTAGACTACTACCTCCGCTACGCCACCTACGCCATGCTAGCTGGCGACCCTTCCATCCTCGATGAGCGCGTGCTCAACGGTTTGAAAGAAACCTACAATTCCTTGGGCGTGCCCATCGGTTCTACCGTACAAGCCATCCAAGCAATGAAAGAAGTCACCGCCGGTTTGGTCGGTTCTGACGCTGGTAAAGAAATGGGCGTCTATTTCGACTACATCAGCTCTGGCTTGAGCTAAGACGAAGGAAGAAGGAAAAAGAA
>NZ_NXIB02000174.1 GCF_002412335.2 Tychonema bourrellyi FEM_GT703 | reverse complement strand
AAAATCTAAAATCTAAAATCGAATGAGTATTTTTATTGTTACAGGTGCGGCGGGATTCATTGGCTCTAACTTAGTACAAACTCTTTTAAATCGAGGGGAGACGGTAATAGGTGTTGACGAGTTCAACGATTATTACGATCCGAATTTAAAGCGCAAGAATATTGCGGAATTTGAAAAATATCCTGGTTTTAAGTTGGTGGAAGGCGATATTTTGTCTCTAAATTGGCAATCGCTTTTATCCGATGCTAAGGTAATTTTTCATCAGGCGGCGCAAGCCGGAGTTCGGGCTAGCTGGGGCGATGGTTTTCGCAGCTATACCGAACGCAATATTAACAGCACCCAAGTATTGTTAGAAGCCGCCAAAAAAGCGCCAAATTTGCAAAAATTTGTCTATGCTTCTTCTTCTTCAATTTACGGGAATGCTGAATCTTTCCCCACGAGTGAAAATGCTTGTCCCCAGCCAGTTTCTCCCTACGGAATTACGAAGTTAGCCGGTGAACGTTTGTGCGGGCTTTATTATCAGAATTTTGGCATTCCGACGACTTCGCTGCGTTATTTTACTGTTTACGGGCCCCGACAGCGCCCTGATATGGCTTTTCACAAGTTTTTTAAGTCAATTTTGTTGGATCAGCCGATTTCAATTTTTGGCGATGGATTGCAAACGCGGGATTTTACTTTTATCAGCGATTGCGTTGCGGCGAATTTAGCGGCGGCTGAGGTTACGGAAGCTGCGGGGGAAGTTTTTAATATTGGTGGGGGAAGTCGAGTAATTTTGAAGGAAGTTATTGATACAATAGAGCAGATAGTCGATCGACCAATTCGGATCAGTTTTACCGAAGCAGCCAGGGGAGACGCGCGACACACCAGCGCTGATGTGACTAAAGCCAAGAAAATATTGGGTTATCAGCCGCAAGTTTCTTTAGAAGCAGGATTGAGGCAAGAATGGGAGTGGATTCAGTCTTTGTACAGCTAAATACTATTTATCCCAGAAATTCCGCAACTTAAATTGAACATTATTAACTTTTTGAATTCCCCAACTTTTGAGATTTCTCCCCAACTGAACCAGCCAACTTGGGGATTTTAGTTTAGGGCATTTTTCCGGGGACTTCAAATAACGGTAGTGCAGAAATACATCTCGGTAGGGAATCTCAACATCTTCACCAGCACACAATTGATTAATTTTGGTAGCTGAAATGCTCATGTAATGCAAGTAAGTAAGCCGCCGTCCTTTATCGTAGAGAACATCATCTATCACATCAAATTGAGAAGACCAATGATTGCCTGTTACCTGTTCGGGTTGAGCATATGCAAAGTTGTAAAAAGAGATTTTGCTGCGAGGAACTAAATAATTAAATAAAGGTTGATCAGTTCCCCGAAAAGACAAAATTTCAGATTCTCCTGATGTTAATTTTCTTAAGAGTTTGGCTGAATTATTGCGATTTAAAATACTTGTTTTTGAAGCAAACCAACCAGCACAGAAAATCCGAGATTGCAGTTGGTCAATATTGAAAATATGTTGCAATTTCTCGGAGGATAAGTCAAATACATAATTGAGATTAGACAGGTATTGAAAATCGTTTGCTACCAAATCAAAATCATCAAGTTTTTGATAAATATAATCCAGAGAACCCATTAACAGAGTGTCCGCGTCAAAATAGACAAATTTGTCAAAAGGGCCGTCAAAACAACAAAATTTCCGGTGCATTCCCAAACAGTGAACTGGTTTCCAGCCTTTAGCTTGCCAAAGTTTTTGAGCTTTGGCGTGAGATGTCCAAGCTTGAGTCGCAAAGTCTTCCCAGAAATCAATTGAATCGGTGTTGTCAAACAGGGTGACACTAGGACGAGTTGCAATTTCTACTTGTATTTTTTTCATTCTGTCATCATAGGGAATGATACAAACTGGAATATCTTTTGCCCCATTAACTTCGAGACTGTTTAACAAAGCCACTAAGTGGTCGAAAACAACATCGTTTGCTAGAATATAAATGCCATTTGTCATAAGTTTTAAAAAAATTAAATCAGTTACTAAATATTCCCGTAGGGTGTGTTGGCGCTGGGGAATTATCTCGGCTTTATCGAATATCAAAACAGCGCTCAACGCACCTAAATTATCGCGCAAGGTGCGTTGGGCGCTGGCAAATCTCTCGGCTTTATCAAATATTATAACAGCGCCCAACACACCCTACAATATCGTATAATAGCGCTCAACACACCCTGCAAATATCGAAATATTTTTTGCACTAAGTTTGGTTTGTCCTCATTCAGATAACGATAATGTTTCCATAGTGTCCAATAGGGACTACCCGATTTAATCGGTATTCCAGCCCAGTGGAGATATTTTAACCTTTTACCTTTGTCATAAAGAACATAGTCTATTTCTTGAAAATGCTTGGAACCCGCCCAGCTTCCAGGTTCGGTTTCCGAATTTTTAACAAGGTTACAGCGTTTGGGAATTAGTTTAAGAATGATGTAATTTAGTATAGGTTGGTCAGTGACATTTTGAGTAAAATCGAAATATTCCCGATGCTGCGAACATTCGCGTAAGACTTCGTGCATTTGTGATTCGGAAATAGTGCCTTTTCTGGAAGCCCAAAAGCCGCTGTTGAAGACATCTTGAAGTTGTGAATCTGTGAAAATATGCTGTTGTTTGACAAGTGGTGAAAATACATTTCGCAGTTTTTCGCTGAGGTGGTGGTAGTCGCAGCAAAAGAAGTCTACTTCTGATAGTTTGTCGAGGTTGGCTGCGATGTCTTCAAAGACGATGATATCGGTATCGATGTACAGAAATTCGTCGAGAGGCCCAAACCAAACGGCGAGTTTTCGCATTTTGTTGGGGAGGGCTAAAAAGTTGCGATCGAACATTTGGCCAATTTCCCTGGTAAACTGTTCCACAAACTCCAGATTTGGGAACAATCGCACCCCGTGGAGAGTGCTGAGTGTGGCTGCTACTTGCTGATAATTGTCGTCGAAGGGAATCAGAAAAACTGGTACTTGACAATTATACAAACGTATGCTGTTGGTAAGGGCGATCGCACTTTCGATCACTTTATCATTCGCCACAATATAAATACCACGATTCATACATTGATCCTCAACCTTCTCAACACTCTTTTTAACAAATTCGGCGCAGAAACCTCAGTATAAGACTTAGGCGGTTCATTAAAAATCGGACGCTTGGACGGTTCCCGGAGAAAGCGGTAGTGGAGAAACAAATCGCGATAGGGAAACTCAATATTTTCCCCCGCACAAACTCTCCGAATTAAATCCGGTCGCACACCAATATAATGAATGTAAGTAAGTCGGTTTCCCTTGTCATACAAAATATTATCGCGTTCTTCAAAATGTTGAGAACTGACGCAACACCCAGTTTTTTCGGCATCCGGTAAACTATAAGCAAAATTATAGCTATTCATGTTAGTTTTCATCACCATATAATTTAGCAACGGCTGTTCTCCCGCACCTTCGTAGAGAATTTCACTATCGCCAGATTGCAATTGAGCTACCAGCCATTCCCTCGTATTTTGGTCAAAAAATCCTTGCTTACTACCGTAAAGTCCAGAACAAAATATTTCCGATTTGATCCGGTTCTGGTCAAAAACTTCGATCAGTTTTGGCGACTGAATATTATAGACTTTAGTTGGGTCGCCAAACTGGAAATCGTAAACTACAAAATCAAATTCCTCTAACTTCTGAAAAACTGGATCAAGGGAATTCATCACCAAAATATCAGCGTCCATATAGATGAACTTTTCAAACGGGTCATCAAAAGCGCAAAAACGTCGATGCGCGCCGTAAAGCCGGAACTTTTTGCGATTCAAACGCTCTGGGGCGGCTGATTCCATGAATTTATCCCATCGCTGAATTGAGGTGCTATCTTGATAAATAAAGACGTTGGGACGGTTGACTATTTCAGCTTTTATTTGTTCTATCTGGTTGTCGAAAGGATAAATGCAGATAGGAGTATTGGACCCTAAGATAATTTCAATACTGTTGAGCAAAGCAATTAATTGGTCGTATACTATATCATTGGCTAGCGTGCAAATTCCATTCATAAGCTGTTACGCATTTAAACCACTAACTATCCATGTAGGGTGCGTCAGCCTTGTACGGGCGAATGGCCATTCGCCCCTACTATACATGGGAAACGCCTTAAAACTGACGCACCCTACAATACCATTTTAAATGCGTAACAGCTTAAAGCACTTTTCAGGTATGCGAAGTTACTGTGGGGACACGGCACCGTGCCCATTGGTGTCAACCCTCCCCTTACTAAGGGGAGGGAGTAAGAAATTCACAAATGATTTAGGATTGCTATATATCCTGATTACTCATAACTCATAGCTTTCAAAGCTTCTTTCATCTCCTCTACATTCGTCGTCGCCGTACCGAATTGACGCACCACAATACTAGCCGCCAAATTACCCAAAACCGCAGCTTCCCAACCAGATGCACCGACGCACAAAGCTAAAGTCATTGCCGCTACAACTGTATCCCCAGCACCAGTTACATCAAATACATCAGTCTTATTAAAAGGGGGAATATCCCAACGTTGAATTGCCAATTCCCCGTCTTCGCACAGAGATGTGGTCGGTGGTGAATTTTTGATAGCTTCAACCTGCACTATTTCAAACAAACTCATTCCTTCATCACCACGAGTAATCAGAATTTTTTGAGCTTGAGTTAAGTTCAACAAATCCCGTCCTGCCTGCATCAAAGCTTGAGAATTATCAATAGAATATCCAACGGCTTGTTCAGCTTCTGGCAAGTTCGGAGTAAACAACATTGCTCCAGAATATCGCTGCAAATTTGTTTGAGCATCCACAATTGTTTTACCACGAACCACCGCCGATTCGATCGCCAAATTAGTCAAAACTCCATCACCGTAGTCCGAACAAACCACTGCATCTACCATCGGTATTTGCTGCCGAATATAATCTGCTAATTGTAACTGCAAATCCAAATCCGGCAACTCGTCCGATTTGCGATCGACTCTGACAATTTGCTGAGTCACCGACTGCCGCGCGTGTCCAGAAATGCGCGTTTTCGTAACAGTGGGACGCTGCGAATCCACGAAAATGCCAGCCGTATCAATTCCCGCAGCCTCAAAAATACCGCACAAAGCCTTTCCTTGGTCATCTTTTCCCACCAAACCAGCAACTTTTACCTTGCCTCCCATTTTGGCTAAATTATAGACAGCATTTGCACCACCTCCGGGTACTTGCCGAGTATTTTCGTAGCGCAAAATCAACACAGGTGCTTCGCGGGAAATTCGCTCTACTTGTCCGGTAACAAACTCGTCCAAGGTCAAATCTCCGATCGCTAATACCTGTGCTCGATCGAAGCAGTCTAATAAGAACAATAATCGCTCAGTTGAGGCACGCAGTTGAGGCAAAAAATCGGAATAGTCGTTAGTCATGAACAAAAAAAATGAGGCTGAGGAGTTGATATTTGAGTGCGGGAGGAGCGAAAAATAAAAAAAGAGCGGCTAAAGACTAATAATATTTGCCTCCCTATTCAGATCAAGTTTCAATGGTAAAAATAATCTTCTACCTTTGGAAGACAGCATTACTTCAGCTTCTGCTTGATGATCGTAATCACCTGACTCATTTGTTTCTTGAGTGCATCAATTTCAGCCTGCATTTTCGCCATTTTCTGAGTCATCGCCTCAAGTTCGGCGGTGCCAGATCCAGAGGTGGGTGCAGCAGTGGTAGGAGGTACTTCTGGCACTGGCTTCTTTTTAGCCAATACCATCGCTAATTTAATCGCCTCAGTGAGTTGTTTCTTCTCAAAGGGTTTGGCGATAAATGCAAAAAAATGGTTCTCAAAAGGTTTAGGAATTTTCTCCATCACCTCTTCTTCCCGGCCCGACATGATCACCAAAGGTATCTTGGAAAGTTCAGGATGGGCTTGAACTTTTTGATACACTTCCCAACCACTGACTTTGGGCAGTAGGAAATCTAACATAATTAGATTGGGACGGGCTTGACGGATCAGCTTTAGTCCCTCTTCCCCATCTTTTGCTTCTAGAACTTCAAAGTTACCTTGGGGTAACATTTCTCGGACTCGGACGCGGATGACTTTACTGTCATCAATGACTAAAATTTTTTGACCAGCCACGACTGACTCCTTCAGATATATTTAACCAGGTAAATCTAGGATTACCCCTTGATCTACTGTGTATAGCATAATCTGGTAAGCCCTAAGCTTTCCAGATAAGTAAGTGATGATTTGCAACCTTCAGTATATCTGCTATGCAAATACTAGACAAGTCTAGACATTTGCTTCTTACTTCACCGGGAGCATGGGAGCGGCTATCCCTCAGTAAGCTTTCACGATTTAGCCAACCGCGATAAATTAATCGCTCTAACAGAATTCTCTTCAGAATCCTTTCTAAGTTGAATTTTTGCTACCACTGAGAGGGATTTGGATTTCTGGCATGATTCCCACAAGTTCAGGGACTTTGATTTCGGATACGATCGAAAGGATTAACCCGATCGCACTTAATTTAATGCTACCCCAAACCCCTCAAACTCCCGCAGCCAAATTAACAGCCTCCCAAATGCGGGCAGAAATTGAGCTGATGCCAGAGTGGTTGCGCCGCCCCATAGGTAAAGCCAGCGAACTCTCCGAAGTGCAAAAAATTATTAAGCAGCGCCAAATTCACACAATTTGCGAGGAAGGCAGATGTCCCAATCGTGGCGAATGCTATGCCCAAAAAACCGCAACTTTTTTGTTAATGGGGCCGACTTGCACCCGTGCTTGTGCATTTTGTCAAGTGGATAAAGGTCATTCTCCCATGCCCCTCGACCCCGAAGAACCGCAAAAAGTAGCGGAAGCCGTCAATATACTGGGTTTGCGCTATGCGGTGCTGACTTCGGTGGCCAGGGACGATTTGCCTGATGGTGGCGCTGGTTGGTTTGCAATGACGATCGCAGCCATCCGACAATTAAGCCCCCATACTCAAATTGAGGTACTAACACCAGACTTTTGGGGAGGTGCCGTGTCCGCAGCCCAAACTGGTAGGGGCGGTGCCCCCGTGCCCGCCCTCCCCCTAGATGAATTGCAACGATCGCGAATTCAGACAGTCGTAGAGGCAAAACCAGCTTGTTACAACCACAATATTGAGACAGTACGCCGATTGCAAGGGCCTGTGCGGAGGGGAGCTAAGTACGATCGCTCGATCGACGTACTTCGCATTGTCAAGCAATTCGACAGCAGCATTCCCACAAAATCCGGTTTGATGTTGGGACACGGGGAAACCGAAGCTGAAATAATTGAGGCGATGGCAGATTTGCGGGATGCCGAGTGCGATCGACTCACCCTCGGTCAATACATGAGACCATCTCTAGAACACCTCAAGGTGCAAAAATACTGGACTCCCGCTGAATTTGACCATTTGGGGGAAATCGCCAGGGAGATGGGCTTTCAGCAAGTGCGATCGGGCCCTCTCGTCCGCAGTTCCTACCACGCCGGAGAAAACGATTGAAACTAATTCGACTCCATATAGATTTCTAGTTACAAAAAGTAACCCTAGAGGATTGTGCAAATGTGAACGCTCTCTGGTATTTGTAGATACAGTTACATATTAATTAGGAGCTTGACCTATGGCAGAGATAGCGAAGAATCAATTAAAATCCGAATCCGTCATGAAAACGGGCAACCCACCTTACACCTTTCGGATGGCCTGGTTTCTGGGACTACTAGGTATCAATTTTCTAGTTGCAGCCTACTATTTCCATATCATTCAATAGTTCTGCAACTTGAATTTTAGCAGCCCCTGCTGTTCCCGAATTTTCAACAAACCCGCCTCCACTAATCTCAATAATTATGTAGGGGCGGGTTCAACAAAAATATCTAACAAGTACCAACAATCTCAATAAACCCGCCCCCACCCAACCGTAAATCTCAACAATCTCAATAAACC
>NZ_NXIB02000173.1 GCF_002412335.2 Tychonema bourrellyi FEM_GT703 | reverse complement strand
GGCATAGGGCATAGGGCATAGGGCATAGGGCATAGGGCATAGGGCATAGGGCATACCTCACTTTTTCGAGAACCGCTTGCCGTGTCCCTACCCCAATTAATTGTAGGGAAACGGCACTGCCGTGTCCTAATTGTGGGTAATATTAATTTCGATGCTACTGGATTTGATATGATATTCTCGTAGATGCCATATCTACATAAAATAAATAATTTAGATGACCGCAACAGATTCTGCTAAGCACCAAAAATCCAAAGCCCTGAAACCAGGTAGCCGCCGCCCTGCTAAAGAACTTTGCAGCGAGTGTGGTTTGTGCGATACATATTACATCCATTATGTCAAGGAATCTTGTGCTTTCTTAACACAGCATATCGCAGAACTGGAAGCAGAGATTCACGGGCGATCGCGCAATCTCGATAATCCCGACGATTGGTATTTCGGAGTCAGTCAAAATATGATGGCCGCCCGCAAAAAAGAGCCGATCGAGGGCGCTCAGTGGACGGGAATCGTCAGCACAATTGCCATTGAAATGCTCGAAAAAGGCATTGTAGAGGGCGTTGTTTGCGTCCAAAATACCAAAGAAGACCGCTTTCAACCGATGCCGATTATTGCGAAAACTCGCGAAGAGATTCTCGCAGCAAAAGTCAATAAACCGACTCTCTCTCCCAACCTTTCAGTATTGGAACAAATCGAAAAATCTGGGATGAAGCGGCTGTTAGTAATTGGCGTTGGTTGTCAAATTCAAGCTTTGCGAACAGTCGAGAAAAAACTCGGTTTAGAAAAGCTCTACGTTTTGGGAACTCCCTGCGTCGATAATGTCAGCCGCGCTGGATTGCAGAAATTCCTAGATACGACTAGCCGTTCTCCTGAAACGGTGATGTCTTATGAGTTTATGCAAGACTTTAATGTTCACTTCAAACACGAAGATGGTTCTACCGAAAAAGTGCCGTTTTTTGGATTGAATACCAAGGAATTGAAAGATGTTTTTGCTCCTTCTTGTTTGAGCTGTTTTGATTATGTGAATTCCTTAGCAGATTTAGTTGTGGGCTACATGGGAGCACCTTTTGGTTGGCAGTGGATTGTGGTGCGAAATGACACCGGGCAAGAGATGTTAGACTTGGTAACGGATCAGCTAAACACTCAGCCGGTGATGTCTCAGGGAAACCGAAAAGAAGCGGTTCAGCAAAGCATTCCGGCTTATGAAAAAGGGGTTACTTTGCCAATGTGGGCGGCGAAGTTAATGGGAGTTTTTATTGAGAGAATTGGGCCGAAGGGTTTGGAATATGCTCGGTTTTCGATTGATTCTCATTTCACTCGCAATTATCTGTATGTGAAGCGGAATTACCCGGAGAAATTGGAGGCTCATGTACCGGAATATGCTAAGCGGATTGTTGGTCAGTATAAGTTGCCAGAGGTGTATAGCAATCCTAAATGAGTCGTAAAGTTTTTTACCCCACCCCAACCCTCCCCTTATTAAGGGGAGGGAGTAAGAAGTTCACAAATGATTTAGGATTGCTATAGTTTTAATTGAGATAATATTGGCTCATATAAATTCATAGCATACTTCCTCGTAACTCTATTCTCAAGAACGGGCAAGATGCCCATTCCAGAAGAACATTGAGTTTTTTGGGAACGGCTTCTAACCCTACTTAGTCTTGTCCAAATTCCGCGACTCCAACCAAATAGGAATTGCAATCCAAGCAACTGCTAAAAGTAAAGCAACTACAGCAAATTGAGCAGCCCAAGCTACCAACTTTTCTAAAGACACAACTTGTCCTAAAAAGTAGGATAAACTTACCATTACAGATGCCCAACTGGCGGCGCCTAGAATGTTGAATAGCGAAAATTTCCAAAAGGGCATTTCGGCTATTCCTGCTAGGGGGCTGGCAAAAATTCGTAGCAGTGCGATGAATCGGCCTAAAAATACGGCTTTAGCTGCGTTTTCGCTAAACTTTTCTTTTAAGTCAAACAGTTGTTCTTCTCGAAAGCGGAAGATTTTTCCGAGCTTTAGCAGGAGTGGCCAACCGCCGTATCTACCGATCGCATATCCGAAATTTCCCCCAACTGTAGCACCCGCGATCGCACTTGCGAGCACAAACCAGTAATTCAGTTCCCCACTACCAGCCAAAAACCCGCCAGCAATCGTAATCGTCTCACCTGGGAGAGGAATTCCCAGGTTTTCCAGTAAAATTCCCAGAAATATTGCCCAGTAACCGTAATCGTGAGCAAATTGCTGAATAGTCTCTAACGATAAAAACTCAAAAGACATTGGATGTTGCCTTCGTAAACTTTTGCTCTTCTCAATACTTTTATATATTGGCTCTATTTAGCTAATAATGCAATCTTTTGTTGTGATCAAAAACACACTAAATTAGCGATCGCGCGCGTCAGCAAAAATTAGCTGTTCACAGATAATAAGTTAATCAAAAATTGTAGCGGTTGTATTTTGGTCGATCGCCAGCCACTCATCCTATTAAATCAAATTGAAGAAGTCGGGGATCTGAGTAGGGGCGAATGGCAAGAGAGCCCGTACAAGGCGTTTCCCATGTATAGTCAGTGTGTAGGGGCGAATGGCCATTCGCCCGTACTGTTACTTATTAAGAGCTAATTTGCAAATCATAAATAGGCGCGCCTGTCAAGCAACACCAGTGACAGACAAACAAATCCGGTAGTTGAACGCCGACAGAAGCGATCGCAGGTGCAGCCGGAAAAGGCCAAAGTCGATCGAAACAAATCCTTTCCCCTACAAACCCGAACTGCACCAAATAACTTGCCGGTGGCGCATTTACCAAATCCAGTAAGCGGTAAGCCAAGTCATACAACTGTTGTCGCCAAACATCCGACAAATGCACCGGTTGAAAATAGCTCAACTCGCCCGACTCTTGGTCAGCCTCCGCACCGATCGCCTCAGCATACAAAGGGCCCTTCGCCGTCCAAACCACAGGGAGCCAAAAATTGCCATCCCCAGTCGCAACCTGCAACTGCTCTTGCACCCGATCGCGCGCCGCCGAGACATTAGCGCCAAATCGGAACACATCTTGACCCGGAAACACCAGATTTTCTGGCACATCCAACGTCAAAGGACAAATCATCGCCTCCGAAAGATTAATCCCCCCAGAATTCAGTTCCGAAATCGACACAATACTTATTTCGGCTAAAGAGTTGGATTTGGCGATCGCAGCCAATAGCACTTCGGCCAGGTGAATATTGGCATCCGCCACAATCAAAACCCTAGACATTGCCAAAACTCGGCATCTGAATACCACCGCGATTGTCATCAGGATCAACAGCAGGCAAATCCAAACCTTTAGCCTTGCGACTCCGTACAGCCAGACGGTAAGTAACACTCTGCAACTCAGTGTGCAGTTGGCGGTTTTCCTTTTGCAATTGATCCAACTTTTCCTTAATTGGCTCGATTCGCTCAGCAAACTTCTGGCGGTAAACCCCCGGTAATTCCTGAACTACCTGTTCCAGCATTCGAGAGCGATCGGTCAATTCTTGCACCGACTGTCGCAGTTGGTAAACCTCCGTATCCCTCTCGGTGATTTGTTCCTGATAAAAACCCACCTGTTCTTCAACAGCTTGTAGTTGTTCCCGCATTGCCTGCATTTGAGCTTGGTGGCGATCGGAAACTTCCGGCGCGGGCACAAAACTCGTATTTCCCTTGACCAGTCTGAACAGCTCCTGAGACAACTGCTGCACTAATTGGTCGCGCATTTGCAGTTCTTCGCTGAGACGAGATACCTCAGATTGCAGTTCTTTTGTGCTTACAAGTTTACTCTGGTTCACAATCACCCTCAGTTTTTACAATTAAATATAGAATACATACACCAAATTCCACGTTTATTTTAACAAACAAGCCGATCGAACTCTCGGATTGCTCGATCGGCTAAATTTCTCAATTGAGGGCGATCGCCCGCAACCGTTTAAATGTGGAAGTGATAAAAAATACTACCGTCGTCTTTAATTTCGCAATGAGCATTAAAGACTTCCGCTTGTTCGTTCAAAAAACGCTGGGCGACATCCGGTGACATCCGCGTCTCCATCGCAAACCGCACCAGAGTGATTTCGCCATTGCCTTCTTTGATCAATCGGTACAAAGCACTTTGGAGTCGATCGCTCTCTTCTCGCTGAAAAGCTGCTTTATACCTCCAATTCCCCACCGTTGGAATCAAACCGCGGCTGACCAAAATCGCCAACAGCAAGCCAATTCCCAAAATCAGAGGCACTGTAGGATCGGAGGTTGGCGTCGCCACAATTTGCGGAACTTGGGCAGCGGCAAAACTACTCACCATTTCTTTTTCTGACGCTTGCGTATCCGCCATCGCCAGTTGGGTTTTGTTATAAAAGTCTTGCTGAACCTTGATTTGCTGCAACAGGCGAGCTTTCTCTCTTTCGTATTGGTCGAGCTTTTGCTGAGCTTGTTTCAGTTCTTGAGTGACTTGCGCCAAGCGTTGATTGAGTGATTGATTGACTGATTGCCACCGATACTGGTTAATCAAGCGGCTTTTTTCAACCATCCCCTTCATCAACATATCCGCTGTTTTGATTGCTTGCTCCTGATCGAGCGATCGATATCCAACAGCAATCTCTAGCGGTTGTTCTGGCTTAGAAATCTTGACGCTAGCATTTTCTCGAACCTGCTGAGGCGAGAGCTTAACTGCATCTGCCACTGCTTTGACAACATTATCTGCCAGCAGAATATCTGGTGTCAGTTGTTCCCCTTGCTTAAGAATTGTCGTACCCGTGCTCGAAAATTTGACTGGCGGACTATTAGAACTAAGGATGCCTTGAGCCATGAATCCGGGAGGCGGGGCTAGGCGGTAGGCGAGGGCCCCTGAAATACCCATAATTACAGCAAAACTGCCTAAAGCAATCCATCTGTATTGATTAGCTGGTGATTTAAAACGCAAATTTCCCATTTTGATAGTCAAGTCATAACATTCGCTTAGAACAGCTACTGCTAAACCAAAGAGCGATCGTCTTTTTCTTGTTAGTTCAATTGACTGCTGAAACAGCTCTCAGCTTGTAGCGAAAAGCTCTGAGCTTTTCAGATTTGTCAATCTCCATCAGCCGAAAAAACCGATCGCGCTTTTATTTTATCAGAGCTCTACCCTTAGCTTTTGTCCTTAAGAATTAATCTGTTACCAGGCTTTTGGAAGTCTACTGTCACCAAACTGGCACTTTGGTGCGATCGCCTCGCCGTGTTTGTTGACATTAAAAACTGTCACCTTTTCACCGCTTGGCCGTCCTCCAATTATCTGACGTCTTGGCAGAAAGCCGACGCGGTTGAACAATCAAAAAACCTTAAATACTCTGTCCAAAAACTTCTGAGGCAAAAATTATACCACGCACCTGTAAGTTTGCTGCAAATTAAAAAAATTGTGGAGCAGATACAAAGACCAACTCCACATAATAATCCGATCGAATGACTAGCGATCGATCCTGGAGCAATATTCAGATCCCGATCTGCAAAATCAAGCCCTCCCGCGCCATCACCGCCTTCGGGGAAGCGACTTGCACCTCTTCGGCGATGCGATCGAGAAAATCGTCAGAATGAGCCGGATCATGGTGGAAAATCACCACACGCTTCACCCTAGCCTCCTTACCCATTCTCACCGCCTCCTGCCAAGTCGAGTGTCCCCACCCGATCTTCGGAGACTTAGGATTGTGATATTCCTCATCTGTGTACATCGCGTCATAAATCAGCACATCAGCATCCAGGGCAAGATTGTAAATATTTTCATCAAGTCGATCGGGAAAATGCTCCGTATCCGAACAATAAACCACTGATCTGCCTTGCCAAGTCACCCGATAGCCCATAGCAGTATTCGGATGATTCAGAGAACCCGTCCTAATCTCAATATCGTCCAGCATCATTGTCTGATTGTGATGAAGTTCATGGAAATTCAAATCTGCCGGCAAACCCATCAGTGGTACCGGCGAATTCGAGTGCAGAACCCGTTCCACAAAATGCCTTTTCAGACAATCCCCACCGGGCGGAGTCGCCCCGTAAATATCAAAACGATTGCCGCGGATAAAAGCCGGAGCAAACAGCGGAAACCCTTGGATGTGATCCCAGTGATAGTGAGTAAAAAACATATAAGCTTGCACCGGCATTTCTTGCAGCAACTGATCTCCCAGCATCCGCAAGCCAGTTCCGCCGTCAAAAATCAGGCGTTTGCCGCCCACGCGCATTTCTAAACAAGAAGTATTGCCACCGTAGCGAAGAGTTTCTGATCCCGGTGTGGGAACACTGCCCCGCACACCCCAGAACTGCACTACAAAATCATCTATACCTTGGATTGATTCAGAGGGTTGAGGGCAATCATCAAAGGGAGTTGCCACTACAGAGGACAAGCTGATTTCCATGTTAAAATTCAGATTTTAAGGTTCCACATTGTCCATGATGGCGCAGGAGATGGTCGCACAACACTAAAGCTACCATTGCTTCCACCATTGGCACTGCTCTTGGCAAAACGCAAGGGTCATGCCGTCCTTTTGCCGCCAGCAGCGTTTCTTCTCCCTCGCGGGTCACAGTGCGCTGTTGCTGACGAATTGTCGCAGTGGGTTTGAAGGCTGCCCGCAGAATTACATTTTCGCCGTTAGCAATACCGCCCTGAATTCCACCAGAACGATTTGTGACGGTACGAATTGTACCCTGTTCATCAGTATAGTATTCGTCATTGTGTTGGCTGCCTGTCAGGAGAGTTCCAGCAAAGCCCGACCCAATTTCAAACCCTTTGCTGGCGGGCAAGGACATCACGGCTTTTGCCAAGTCAGCTTCGAGTTTGTCGAATACGGGCATTCCCAGACCTTTGGGTACGTTGCGGGCGACGCATTCGACTACACCACCGATCGAATCTCCACTGTCACGAACTTTTTCAATCAGTTCAATCATTCTTTCGGCACATTCGGCATCTGGACAGCGGACTATGTTGCTTTCTACTTGTTCTAAGGTAACAGTATCGGGGTCTGCAAAACATTCTAAGTCTTTGATGCGTTTAACGTAGCCGACAATTTCGACTCCGGCTACTTGTTTGAGAATTTTTTTGGCGATCGCCCCTGCTGCTACTCTACCTATAGTTTCCCTTGCCGAACTTCGACCACCACCTTGCCAGTTACGAATTCCGTATTTAGCATCATAGGTAGCGTCAGCGTGGGAAGGGCGGTAAGTAGTCGCCATTTCGTCGTAGTCTTGGGAGCGAGTGTCTTGATTGCGGACTAAAATGGCGATCGGCGTTCCCAGAGTTTTGCCTTCAAACACCCCAGATAGAATTTCGCAGGTATCAGCCTCTTTGCGAGGAGTTGTAATTTTGCTTTGGCCGGGGCGGCGGCGATCGAGTTCCGCTTGAATTTCCGATGGGTCAATGGACAGGAGTGGCGGGCAACCGTCAATTACCACTCCCACCCCACCGCCGTGAGATTCACCAAATGTCGATATCCGAAATAAATGCCCAAATGTGTTGCCCATGATGCTTTAGCCTGAAACCTGAGAATTTTTAGTTTAGATGGAATAGAGATTTACTGTATTTATGAAAAATATACCATTGACGAGTATGCCACAGGCGATCGGCCCACTGAATCACTCCCTTCCCGGTATAAAAATATCTCCGAGGAGAGGGAGAGAGGGAGAGAGGGAGATGGGGCCGAAGAGCCTTTATAGCATCGGGCATTAATCTGACTAATGACTACTGACTAATGACTACTGACTAATGACTAATCTTCGTGTTCTTCAAAAGGATCTCTCAATTCCTTAGCGGGAGGGCCAAAAGCCGTGTAGATCGAGAAGCCGGTCATTGCCACCAGACACAAGCCCAGTGAAATGCCGAGAACTGCTGCGGGTTCCATAGTTTTGATCAATTATGAGTGCTCAACCTCATAATATTACAAAAAATCACAATTCGTCTCAAAGTCTGCTAATTTTAGGCACGGTACGGTATGGAAGTCAGAAGTCAGAAGTCAGAAG
>NZ_NXIB02000172.1 GCF_002412335.2 Tychonema bourrellyi FEM_GT703 | reverse complement strand
TTCAGGACGGCGATGTCTGATGGGTGAAACCCCTCAGACATTCGCCAACAGTCTCTTGAAACCGCGTCTACACAGACAAAACCCGCCTTCGCGGGTTGAAGAAATCCGGCGGTTGAAACCGCGTCTACACAAACAAAACCCCCCTACGCGGGTTGAAGAAATCCGGCGGTTGAAACCGCGTCTACACAAACAAAACCCGCCTTCGCGGGTTGAATTTCCTTTCTTCCGTCCGCGTAGGCGGACATCGTTTGTGTAGCCGCGATTTCCAATCGCCGGGGTCTCAATTGTAACCCGGATTTCCAATCGCCGAGACCTCAATTGTATACTCGTAAATTTATTCTACTTTTCCTAACACCAATGGTTCTAATAAATTGCGTTCTTCAATGGGAAGTTCTAGCAAAACTCGTCTGTCGCCCTTGGTTCCCTTATAGCGGACAGCCGCATTCAGCAGGCGCATGGGAATTTGGAATTGTTCGTAGTTGCTGGTTGGTTGTTGCCACAATTCTAACCAAGTGCGGGCGGCTTTGTCGCTGACCATTTCTGACATTAGCGCGGGGATGTTTCGCACTATTCCCTGTCCTAAGATTGAGAGATATTTGTGTTTTTCGTAAACTGCAATTAGGCTGGTGATGCGAGTTTGAGTTATCGTTCGATCGTGGGTGTTTGCAAATAGGTTGCGGATAATTAACTTGGCATCATCTGCCTCAGCTTCATCGCCTGGTTCTAGGCGTTGGAATGCGTCGTCTAAGGCGGCGATACCTTCATCCCAACGATTTAATCCGAGAATGGCAATGGCGCGATTGAAGAAGACATTTGCACCTTCCTTACCAAGTTCGATCGCCTTATCGCAAGATATTAAAGCTTCTTCATAGCGGCCGAGATTATCCAGCACCCAGCCTCGGCTAAACCAATCAGACTGATCATTGGCATCAAGTTCGATCGCGCGATCGTAAGATTCTAAAGCTTCATCATAGCGTTTGAGGTTGTCGAGTACATTGCCTCGGAGACTCCAAGCCCACTGATAATTGGCATCAAGTTCGATCGCGCGATCGTAAGATACTAAGGCTTCATCATAGCGTTTGAGGTTGTCGAGTACACCACCTAGCCTACGCCAAGCATACTTATCATTGGCATCAAGTTCGATCGCGCGATCGTAAGATACTAAAGCTTCTTCATAGCGTTTGAGGTTGTAGAGTACATAGCCTCGATTAGCCCAAGCCCACTGATAATTGGCATCAAGTTCGATCGCGCGATCGTAAGATACTAAAGCTTCATCATAGCGTTTGAGGTTGTAGAGTACAATGCCTCGGCTAAACCAATCAGACTGATCATTGGCATCAAGTTCGATCGCGCGATCGTAAGATACTAAGGCTTCATCATAGCGTTTAAGGTTGTAGAGTAGAATGCCTCGTAAAACCCAAATATCCTTATCATTGGGGTCAAGTTCGATCGCGCGATCTAAAGATACTAAGGCTTCATCATAGCGTTCGAGGTTGTAGAGTACATTGCCTCGTAAAAACCAAGCATACTGATCATTGGCATCAAGTTCGATCGCCCGATCTAAAGATACTAAGGCTTCATCATAGCGTTCGAGGTTGTCGAGTACATTGCCTCGGAGACTCCAAGCCCACTGATAATTGGCATCAAGTTCGATCGCGCGATCGTAAGATACTAAGGCTTCATCATAGCGTTTGAGGTTGTCGAGTACACCACCTAGCCTACGCCAAGCATACTTATCATTGGCATCAAGTTCGATCGCGCGATCGTAAGATACTAAAGCTTCTTCATAGCGTTTGAGGTTATTAAGTACATCGCCTCGCCAATCCCAAGCTAATTTATCATTTTCGTCAAGTTCGATCGCCTTATCGTAAAATACTAAAGCTTCTTCATATCGTTCGAGACTATTAAGTACATTACCTTTATAAGTCCAAGCCCTCGCATAATTGGAATCATTTTCAATAGCCTTATCTAAACATTCTAAAGCTTCATCGTAACGTTTAAGCCTATTCAAACAACGTCCCTTTTCCGACCAATCCCTTGCCTCACCGCGACTTCCTACCAACTTTTCCGCATAGGCTAAAGCAGAAACATCATCTTTCTGTTCCCGACAATTTTTCATCTCATCATAATAAGCCTTCAGAAGCGGATCTTCCTCATTGTTCTCAATAGCCTCCAGCGCCCCCATATAATATTCTCGATCCCTCACAGCATCAGGTGGAATCGGTTTCAAACCTTGTCGATACATAAAATGACATTCTTTCTCCCCAAAATCAACATCCGCCATCCTCAATCCCAATCGCTGCTGCAACTCTTCCCGCGTATACCAAACCCGAATAAAATCCACAATTAATCGAATCGGTTGATTGCGCTGCTTCTTCACCTCCAGACAAAAACGCAGCAAAGGTTCCCGCAATTCATACCACGATTCCCGTCCAATCTCTTCTTTTTTGACATAACCTTTTTCTAACAAATCTTTAAGTTGACTAGATACAGTTCGCTGATCGATAAAACAGTATTTAGCAATTTCTTTGACTGGTGCTGCACCACCTCGATCGCACAAAAAGTCAACTATCTTTCGTTGCTGAGGTGAAATATACTTCATTCGATCCTGATAGTATGGCGTGAGGCTATCCAGCATTTCCATGAACGGTTCCACCAATTTATCGAGCGATTCAGGAGTCATCAGAAAAGCCGAAAAAACAATATACACGCGAGGACTACCACCAGAAAGGTAATGCACAACTTTTATGCGATCGCGCCCGGTTGGAGTTTGAATAAAAGATGCTAAATCATTATTTCCTTCTAACTTAGCAAGGTGATTCAACAAATCTACAGAATCATCAACCTTAAACTCATTTAATGTATGTGAATAGAAGAAACCATAAAAAGGATTGTCATAGCCTTTGACTCCATCAAACAAACTTTGTGATGTCGCCAAAATCGTCAAAAACGAATGATTTTGAATGTACGCCCTCAACTGCTTCTGCCCAAATTCTCCCAAGCCGCTAAACACATCCTCTAAATTTTCGACAATCAACAATAGCACCCGATTCCCAACAAATTCTCTCAGCAATTCTGCCGCTTTATATTCAGCTTGTTCCAGCGACAAATCATAAAGCTTTTCAATTTCATCATGTAACTGAACTTGATATGCTGCGGGATATTCTTGAGCAATTGCCCGGAATATTCCCCGCAATAAATCCAAAAAAGATGCAATCCCCCATTCCTCTTCGCGCAACCACGCAATCAGCAATTTATCCTGCAAATCCTCCATCTTGGCAACGCGATGATATATCAGGGAAACTAAGTGCGTTTTGCCAATACCGCGCGGCCCGATTAGTAGTTGAAAATACTTGCTATCTGTTGTGGCGCTATCTCTTATTTTATCTACTAAATAATTTGCTAGTGTGTGACGTTGTACTAAGATATATTCCAGGGTTTCTGGTGACATTAAGCTCGGAGTAAATCGAGAGATAAATGTATTTTTCATTGATTAATTTGGTTGGTTATTCTAACTGGTTCCTAGTAGGTTGGGTTGAGGCACGAAACCCAACACTATAGCAA
Organism: Tychonema bourrellyi FEM_GT703; assembly: GCF_002412335.2. Classification (GTDB taxonomy): domain Bacteria; phylum Cyanobacteriota; class Cyanobacteriia; order Cyanobacteriales; family Microcoleaceae; genus Microcoleus; species Microcoleus bourrellyi. The sequence goes on along the minus strand of NZ_NXIB02000172.1, from coordinate 4,411 downwards.
TCCTAAATCATTTGTGTAATTCTTGTAGGGGCAAACCCCCCGTGGTTGCCCGCTTTGGTCGGGGTAGGCACGGGGGCACTACCCCTACATATTTTGCGAATCATTTAGGATTGCTATAATTAATTGGATGTTGGGTTTCGTTCCTCAACCCAACCTACAGAACAAAAATTATTAGTCCGCGAAGGCGGACTTCGTTTGTGTAGTCGCGGTTTCAACCGCAGGATTAATTGGAAACGAAAAATCTCAACATCTCAAGGATTTCCAGTATTTTTGAATCAGCGGATAACGAAATTGAAATCCCAAATCACCCTTTTGGATATAATAATCTTTCTGCAAAAGAGTTAACACTTTCCTCGCAATTTCCTTGTCTTGAGTGTCTGACTCTTGCTTGAGACGATTAAACAATTCATCAAATAACAAAGGCTGGTTGGCAACTGCCAAAATATCTAGTAAATTCCTGGCATAAGGACGCTGTTTCTCATCGTAATAACTATCGATGCGCTCTGCATAATGTTCCATCTTCCAAGGATTCATCGGGTCATCCAAGGAATCAGCAATGATTGCTTTAATCGCTGGAATATCCCCTGAACCACCACGCAACTTAAGTTTGACAACTAAGTGATGGATGTAGAAAGGAATGTTACTTAATTCATCAGCTATAGCAACAGCAGTTCCTTGGATATCCGGTGTAACAATATTCTCACCTTCCAGCAATTTGCGGGCTAAAGTAGTTGCATCTTTAGCCGATAGTGGTGGCACATCTTGGGCATACATATCATTAGTTGGATCGTTTGTATATCCCACTTTTCTCAGGTCGGCAATCACATGATGCAAGCCAATTGAACCTGTATAAACCATTCTGACACGAGGATACATCTGACGAATCGATCGCAAAGTATCGAGCAATTCCATCGCCGCTTCGTCGCCAATGTTACGCAGCATATATGGCAATTCATCCCAAAAAAAGATGAGTGTGCTGTCTTGATTTTCTACCAAATCTGCGATCGTTACAGTCAGCAATTCTTTCCAGTGAGCGGCGGCAATTTCGGGTAATTTGATACCGCTAAATTCTGCTCCCCCCAATTTTGTTAGCAATTCGTGAGTCTTCTTGGTGGTGCGCTTCAAAGGTGTCAAATATGCTTTGACATCCTGAAAGACTGTGTTAACAAATTCTATGGGCGATTTCACATCTTCCAAGTCACGATAAATCGGCAGTTTATCTGGGCTAGCTTCGGCTCGCATCTTCTTAATTACCGAAGTTTTCCCCATCCTTCGTTCAGCACTCAACATAACACTTTGCTGCTCTAAAATCCCCCATAAATCAGAAATTAGGTTGTCTCTACCCATGACTTCGGCTGAAGCAATTTCGCCCCCTGGATTCGCTTTCATATTTTTTCCTTAATTATATTTGTGCAATCTACTTTTTTCATTGTACGTCAACTTTGACGTATATTGCAAACTGATTTCTGATCAGATGGTATAAGTCACGGATTGGATATGTACGGATATTCCTGATTTGGCGATCGACAGTGCGTAAGGTGAGAATTCACCAAGGGCGGTAGTCCATTTGGCTGAAGTGGCACAAGCTGATCGCTGAAAAATAGTCTGAAAAACCTATAAATCCGTTGCAAAAATGGGTATGACTGTCCTGTGCCAATACCAGGGCGGGAAAGTGGACGGGCGATCGCACCAAAGACTTTTGATTCCTGACATATTAGTAAGTGTAAAGCAACTCACTCACCACCCAATCAAAAAAGCCAACCGAAAAATCAAACATTTTCATAGTCTCAGTAATTCGGAATCAGTCAATCTCTAATGTAGTTAACAACATCGAGCCTTCAGGCAAATCCCACTAACGACAAAACGACTAAATCCTTAGTTCCATCCCTGGTAATTACCCGATTTACGACTTTTATTAACAGGTTTGCAACTCCCTTAAATTATTTTAAAAGTTCTTTAAACTTTATCCTGAAAAAAGGAGCGAAGGCAGGAACAATGAAATATAAGGAATCAATCAATCTCAATCCAGGAAATGCAGCCTTTCAAATAGCATACAAACAAAATTACATTATATATTAACACACAAGGAGTCAGGGAAATGTTCAACGTAGTAAAAGCTTTCAGTTCTATTTTTTCCACTCAAGCATACAGCACACAAAAGAATATGTTAATCGACAATTACATCAACACCAATTTCAACTATTTCAACGAAGAAGCAGTCGTGGATGAATCGATTTGCCCGAATCAAACAGGTCGCGTCCGCTTCCAAGGTAGCTGGTGGCCCGCACGGTGCGATCGCCAAATCACCCTCACACCTGGAGACACGGTTTATGTGATCGGTGTTGACAACATCACTCTGTTAGTTTCTCTTGTTCCCGCAGACTAAACCAGAAAGCGATCGCAACTTCTTGAATTTTCACACCACATCTAATTTGGGCAGGGTTTATTCTAATAAATCCTGTCTTTTTTATGCTTAAATAAGCTTAGACACTCACTAACCAGATTTAAACCAGTGAACTTTCAATCAGTCATTGCCACCTTAAACAAATTCTGGAGCGATCGAGGATGCCTGATCGCCCAATCCTACGACACAGAAAAAGGTGCAGGAACCATGAATCCCCACACCTTTCTCAGAGCAATCGGGCCGGAACCTTGGTCTGTCGCCTACGTCGAACCCTGTCGCCGCCCCACCGACGGACGTTATGGCGAAAATCCGAATCGCTTTCAACATTACTATCAATATCAAGTCTTAATTAAACCATCTCCTCCTAATATCCAAGAAATTTATTTGGACTCGCTGAGAGCATTAGGAATTCGACCAGAAGACCACGACATTCGCTTCGTAGAAGACAACTGGGAATCTCCGACTTTAGGAGCTTGGGGTGTTGGCTGGGAAGTCTGGCTCGACGGGATGGAAATAACTCAATTTACCTATTTTCAACAGTGCGGTAGCATCGATTGTCGCCCGGTTTCGATTGAAATTACCTACGGACTAGAACGGCTGGCAATGTATCTGCAAGAAGTGGATGCGATGACCAAAATTCAGTGGAAAGATGGCATCACTTATGGCGATGTTCACCTGCAAGGAGAAATAGAACAGTGTACTTATAATTTTGAAGCTTCTAATCCTGAATTATTGTTTACTTTGTTTGGATTGTACGAACAAGAAGCGGAACAATTGACTAAGCAAGGATTGGTTTTGCCGAGTCTTGATTATGTGTTAAAATGTTCGCACACTTTCAATTTACTTGATGCTAGAGGTGTGATTTCGGTAACGGAAAGAACTCGCTACATTACCAAAATTCGCAACTTGGCGCGACGGGTGGCTCAGCTTTATTTGGAACAGCGCGAACATTTGGGTTTTCCATTGGAAAAAGCAGTGAAAGTGTGAGTGTGAGTTTGATTGTGGAGTAGGCATCTTGCCTGCCTTAAGAACGGGCAAGATGCCCGTTCCACAAAGAGTAAATTTGATTTGGGAGTGGGCATCTTGCCTGCCTTAAGAACGGGCAAGATGCCCGTTCCACAAGGAATGCCATATTTTTAGTTAATTGAATGCCTAATTATTCGGAAAATAATACAGAAACAATTCCTCTACTGCGAATTGAGGGTGTAAGTTTTAAAACACCGATCGCACCAAATTATTTGCTGGAAAATATCTCGTTTCAGGTACACAAAGGCGATCGCGTGGCAATTGTGGGCCCTTCTGGTGCGGGGAAAACAACGCTGTTGCGGTTGCTAAATCGGCTCAGCAGCCCCACAAGTGGCTCGATTTATCTTGAAAATAAGGAATATCGGCAAATTCCGGCGATCGAACTTCGCAGACAAATCACCCTAGTTATTCAAGAATCGAAGCTGTTGGGAATGTCGGTGCGAGAAGCATTGGCTTATCCTTTGAAACTTCGGGGTGTGAATTCATCAAACATTGCTGAGAGAATTAGCGGGGCGATCGCACAACTGCACATACCCGAAGAATGGCTCACACGTACCGAATTGCAACTCTCAGTAGGCCAAAAACAGCTCGTGGCGATCGCACGGGCGATCGTCCTCAAACCCAAAATCTTGCTGTTAGACGAGCCAACATCCGCCCTAGACGCTGGAAAAGCCCACCACCTCATGCAAGTATTGATAGAGTTAACTAACAGCAAAACGACTATTTTCATGGTAAATCACCAATTAGAAATAGCCCAGGAATTTGCGACGCGAGTTTTATATTTCCAGCAGGGTAAACTCCTACAAGATGCTATGTGCGATCGGATTAATTGGGCAGAAATGCGACAAAAATTAATCAAAGCAGAAGCACAAGCAGAACAAGAATGGTGAATCTATAGCTTTTCTCAGGTTTCTGGAGGTGTTCGTGGGCATAGGGCATAGGGCATAGGGCATAGGGCATAGGGCATAGGGCATAGGGCAT
>NZ_NXIB02000171.1 GCF_002412335.2 Tychonema bourrellyi FEM_GT703 | reverse complement strand
TCTCTCCCCCTCTCCCTCTTCTCTCCCACTCCCCCTCTCCCCACCGATTACCACAACCTGCGACATAAAATCAGCAACACTTTCACCTACAATGAAGTTCAGATATACCGTGAAATTTAGGAGAATGTTGTAATGGGTGTTGCAGTTGGAATGGTCGAAGTCTTAGGACTTCCCTCAGCCGTAGAAGTTGCGGACTCAATGGTGAAAGCAGCCCGCGTTACTCTAGTTCGCTATGAGAAAATCACCCGTGCTTACTGGACAGTTATAGTTCGAGGAGATATATCAGAAGTGCAAGCAGCCGTTGCTGCGGGGATTGAATCAGTTAAAAAGGTCGATGGCGGAAAATTGCTATCGTATCATATTATTGCTCGTCCCCATGAGAATCTGGATTACATTTTGCCGATCGGTTACACCCCAGAAGTAGAACAGTTCCGAATGTAGTTAAGGTTTTGGCAAAACTTTGATGTCGAATTTTAACATTTATCACTGTAGAGATGCGGGCGATCGCGTCTCTATATTTTTATTGCCTGTTTATCTATTGATGGGAAGTAATGGCTAGTTTCGATTATAGGTGGTGATTTGTGCGATCGTGTGGGGGATTCAGGAAAAGTTGGGAAAAGTGCGTAAAGCGGAGCTATCCCAAAGAAAATCGCGATTTTTGCTTGTTGACTCTATAAAAATTAAAGTGGTACTATGCTTGAATATATCTCAAGCTGTCAATATGACCTTAGATCCTTTTGTCCGCAAGCTAGCAGCCATAAATCAAGCTTTATCTGCCCTTTCAGCAGAAACCTGCACAACGCCAGGATGCAATCAACCAGTTTCAAAACCCGGTCACAAATTATGCTATGAGCATTGGAAAGCTAACAATGCTCAACCCGTGTCAGCGCCAAAACCTAAACCTCAACAATCTTCTTCCCCTTCACTTCTGTCCGCTACCAGCATCAGCGAAAAACTAGAAATATCAAAGCACAAAGTCAACCCAATTTTAGCAGAGTTAGGATTGGTGAATAAAGAGGGTAACGGCTGGGTAGCAACTAAACGGGGGATGGGTTTTGGGGCGGTACAAAAAACCTATGCTCAAGACAACACTCCTTATGTTCTTTGGCCGGAATCTATACTGACAAATCAAGTTTTTCTGGCGACTATTGAGAGTCTTAAAGGTGACAATTCAGAACAGAGCAAAACAGAAGTAAACACAAAGCTAGGGTTCCGCGAGAAGTTTCGGGCTAGCGCTCAGCATCGGACAACCGACGGTCATTTTGTGCGGTCTAAAGCTGAAGTTTTGATAGATAATTGGCTCTATATGGCGGAGCTAGTTCACGCCTATGAACGCCGGCTACCCATAGAGGAAGAAGTTTACTGTGACTTTTATATTCCTGGGGGGAAGGTGTATATTGAATACTGGGGATATGAGAACAACCCGGAGTATTTGGCGCGTAAGAAAGTGAAGCAAGAACTATATCAGAAGTACGAACTAAACCTGATTGAGTTAACAGATGAACATATCAAGAATTTGGATGATTATTTGCCGAGAATGTTATTGAAATTTGGCGTAATTGTAACTTGATTTAAAAGTGCGATCGCACTCTGCATCCGCGTTCATCAGCGGTGCATAAAAAAATGCCGATCGCGCGTGCGTTCCCGAAGGGTAGGAAATTGCCCGTTAGATCATCCCTGACTCTATAATAGTCATAGCCTCAGTTATAATGTTCAGGTACTGACTTCCCCAAAAGTATAAAAAAATGGTTCAAAAAATAGCTCTATTTAATCACAAGGGCGGCGTTAGCAAAACAACCACTACATTTAATCTAGGATGGATGTTAGCCACCAAGGGAAAAAAAGTAATCATAGTAGATGCCGATCCGCAATGTGAACTCACAGAAATGGTTTTGAGATTTTCAACTAAGCAAGATATAGAGGAGTTATATAAAAAAGAACAGAATATTAAATCAGGCTTAGCACCTGTCTTTGAATCAAGGCCTAAGCTAATTGAGGCTGTAGATTGTTTGCCAGTAGAAGGGTGCGATGGTTTGTTTTTGTTGCCCGGTCATGTGGGATTTGCTGAATATGAGGTAACATTAGGCATTGCACAAGAGCTAAGTGGTTCAATTCAAACACTGCAAAACTTACCTGGTTCAATTTCATATCTTTTGCAGAAAACAGCAGATAAATTTGAGGCTGATTATATTTTGATTGATATGAGTCCAAATTTAAGCTCAATCAATCAGAACCTAATGATGACCAGTGATTTTTTTATCCTTCCTACCAGTCTTGACTTTTTTTCAGTAATGGCGATCGATTCTTTGGCAAAAATTTTGCCAAAATGGTATGCTTGGGCTCAAAAAGCTTCAGGAATGAGGATTTTGCAAGATGCCGACTATCCATTTCCCAAATTTACACCGCGCTTGCTTGGGACTATTGTTCAAAACTATAAAATTATAAATGGAGAGACTGCTGCGGATTCTCAAAAGTGGATAGATGCAATTGAAGAAGCTGTATCCACTAAATTAGTACCATCTTTGCGAAAAAATAATATGCTACTAAGTAATCAGATGTACAATTCTCAAGGAATTGGCAGTGATTTATGCCTTGCAAAAATTTCTCACTTTAACAGCCTTATTCTTAAGTCTCAAGAGCATCAAAGACCAGTTTTTGCCCTTACCTCTGATCAAATCGAGCCGTTTGGTATAGTTGTGGAAAATACTTTAGGATCACAAGAAGAGTTGAAAAAAAATTTTTCAAAACTGGCGGACAGAGTTATTGAGCTAACGTGCCATGCAGTCAGCAATTGATCTATTTCGCATCAGTATTACTCGCGTTCGGGATCTGATTGCTGTGCATAATTCTCTAAAAGCTCAAGCTAGCAGTGTTCTGGATTTTTCAGATATGCTGAGAGCTGCACTTGTTCTAGCGGTTAGCGCTTTAGACTACTATATTCACGAAGTTGTCAGAATAGGAATGTTAGAAATTCATCGCGGGCAACGTCTTGAACCGCCAGCATTTTCGGGGTTTCAAATTTCGCTGGGTAACGCTCGTGCAGGTATAAACGCAGGACAAAATATTGATTCCTGGTTAGAAGATGAAATTCGCCAACGCCACAGCTACAAAAGTTTTCAGCAGCCAAATGCTATAGCTGATGCTGTCCGGCTGATTTGCGATAAAAAGTTGTGGGAAGAAGTCTCTATGAACATGGGTAGCCCTGCTAAAGATATAAAACAACAACTAAGTCGGATTGTCGATCGCCGAAATAAGATAGCACATGAAGCAGATATAGATCCTTCATACCCAATAGGCGATCGCTGGCCGATTGATGAACTATTAGTTAATGAAGCGGTTGATTTTCTTGAGCAAGTTGTTGAGAGCATACACAAGATTTTGTAACCCGCGACTATAGATAATTACTCTGCGTTTTCTGCGCCTCTGCGGTTCATAAAAAAAAGAGCTAACTTTTAGCCTGCTTTACTTAGCACAACCAGAATGTACTGGTCAAGACTAACTCCTTCCCTTTCCGCTTTTTCTGCTAAACTTAAATGTAGAGATTTAGGAATCTGTAACGATAAATTTCCGCTATTCTCAACTTCCGTTGCAGGTAAAGGAATCTCATCGCCGCACTCATAAGCAGTCTCTATCCATAATTCCCTAGCTTCCTGAATATTCTCCATCGCTTCCGATAAAGTTTCACCCTTTAACTTTATCTTTGTACTTTGGCAATTTTGGGCGACTCGTGAATTTTGAAGAATCAACTTTATAAGCTTTAACGGCTTCAAAAAACGATTTCCAATTCTTGTCTAGCACCATCAAGATTTGCTGACTTACTTTAGCTGGCATTGCCTTATATGCTTCGTGAGACTTCATCAATCGGTTCATTTCGTTATAACTGACATAACCCCATCCATAAATAAAGCTCTGACGAATGACGTAATTGGCGGCATTGTAGAGGTTTTTGGACTTGAAAGCTAGTTCGTCTATTTGGGCGAAACGGTGTTCCGTTGATTTAATGATGTGCCTCTCTGTTAGTTGCATTTGAGACTTCCGTTCTTTGGGCTATGCGTATTCCTTGTTCAACACTCACAACAATATAATACCATTATTGTTTATAATTGCTTATAAACTCAATGAAGTTTTACAATACCAATTTAAATTGGTATCAGAGGTTTGGCAAATTTATGCAAAAAACCCACTCTTACAAATTCGGTTAAACTAAGAGCAGATTTTGTACAAAATTTATTTGTTAAATGGAAAATTTATTAACTCTCGTCAGAATCCCAAAATTGAAGTTCCACCTCAATCGACTGCGGTTAGCGCAGGTAGTGTCAAAGGTTCCGAGATGTCTCTAGATTTTGGGCGGGCTGTAGTTGAGGTGCGATCGCTCTTAGTTTCCGGTCGGGATCTGGTAGGATTGATGGCAGAATAGGGACCTTCGTTAATTTGCAGGCGATCGCAAGGAATTGTATCAGACAAAATTGCACTGGCCATCATCCCAGTGTGAATTTCCAGTAGTGCTGCTGTAATGGCTTCAAACACTAAGCGCTGTCCGGGAAATACCACCCGCTCAAAATACCAGCTAGAAATGTTGGTGATGCGAGCAATTTGAATTTGACTTGTGGCGTTGACGTAGCAGCACAGAATTTTGCTGTCGGCGTCTGAGGGTAGTGGGTCAAGAATTTGAGCCATAACTGCTGGGGAGCCTTAGATAAAAGTTTTGGTTATCTTCCAAAATTAACACCTTGCGATCCCGGATTGTTGTAATGCGGACTACCGATTAGTGAGCATATTACCAGGCGATGCCACAATTGTGCCGTAAAATACAGAATATTGACTTTGATCGTTGATTTAAGTCAAAATAAGCTGTATTTACTCAAAAATTAACTATTTTCTCTTCCTCCAACCCAGCCGCGCCAACAGACTCAACTTTTAATGGCTTAGGAAAATTAGAAAATTTAATTTTAGATTAGGAAAATTAGAGATATTGTAAAGTTATCAGAAGAATGGGTTTAAAACCCGTCTTAAAAGACGGCTTTGCATTTAATCTTTTTCTATGCTACCATAGTATTAGTAGTGTGGTAAGCGAGATGCTAAAAGCCTTCAAGTACAGAATATATCCGAGCAGTGAGCAATCTATTTTGCTTGCGAAGTCGTTTGGCTGTGCAAGATGGTTTTATAACTATGCGCTCAATCTAACGTCTGAAACCTATAAGCAAACAGGGAAAGGATTAAGTAGAAATGAAATAATCAATCTTCTACCTTCCCTTAAGAAAGAGTACGAATGGCTGACAGAAGCACCATCACAAGCCCTGCAGCAAGCAGCCTTAAATCTTTCTAGTGCTTTCCTGAACTTTTTTGAAGGTAGGGCTAAATATCCCAACTTCAAAAAGAAACAAAATAGACAGTCTATTAGATTTCCTCAAGGTTGTAAATTAAAAGATGATACATTGAAATTGCCTAAGATTGGTGATGTTCATTGTCAAGTCTCAAGGCAACCAGAAGGGACTCTAAAATCGGTCACAGTTTCAGTTGATCCATCGGGGGAATATTTTGTAGCCTGCCTGTATGATGATGGTAAAGATTTACCTGAAAAATCATCAGAAGGAAAGGCGATTGGGATAGACGTTGGTTTAACCCATTACGCTATTACATCCGATGGAACCAAGCATGGGAATCCTAAATATTATCGAAAATATGAAAAGAAGTTAGCTAAGAGACAAAGGCAACTAAGCCGTAAGCTTAAAGGTTCTAGTAACCGTCATAAAGCTCGGATTAAAGTTGCCAAAGTTCATGCTAAAATTGTCCGATGTCGTGAAGATTTTCTACATAAACTAAGTCGTAAATTAGTTGACGAAAACCAAGTAATAGTTGTAGAGAATCTAGCAGTTAGAAACATGGTGAAAAACCACAAACTAGCTAAATCAATTAGTGATGCTGGTTGGGGACAATTCTGTACCATGCTGAAATATAAGTCGGAATGGGCCGGAAAAACTTACATTGAAGTAGATAGATTCTATCCCAGTTCTAAGACTTGTAATAACTGTTTAAATCGCGTGGATAGCTTGAGTTTGGATATTCGTAGCTGGCAATGTCTTAAATGTGGAGAAAACCACGATAGAGACATTAACGCTGCTCAGAATATTCGGGATGAAGGTTTACGAATTTTGGCGGTAGGGCATACCGTTACTGCTTCAGGAGGGAGAGTAAGACCGAGTAAAGGCACTGCTTTTACAAGGCATCTCCCTGTGAATGAAGAATCCTAGCCGTTTACGGCGGGGAGTGTCAAATTAAAAATATTAACAAAAAACTTGAAATTTAAGGATATGGCAATCATGGAAAACCGAGTTCTGTACGTTCGCCTCCCTTGCAATCCGATTTTTCCGATCGGAGTCGTGTATCTTTCGGATCATGTTCACAAGCTATTTCCCGATGTCGAACAGCGGATTTTCGATGTCGGTGCAGTGCCACCACTGGATTACGCTAAGGCCCTAGATGTCGCAGTGGACGAATTTCAACCGACGCTGCTAGTTTTCTCCTGGCGAGATATTCAAATTTACGCACCTGTGGGCGGTAGAGGCGGCAATCCCCTCCAAAATGCCTTCGAGTTTTACTACGCCAACAATCCCCTGATTAAAGTGCGGGGAGCACTTGGGGGACTGCGTTTGGCAATCTCCTACTACACTGAGCTCTGGCGCAATTTGGGCTTGATTAAGCGTGGATTGCATCGGGCCCGGAAATACCGTCCCGAAGCTCGTGCAGTGGTCGGTGGTGGGGCTGTGAGCGTGTTTTATGAGCAGTTGGGACGGAGTTTGCCGCCGGGGACTGTGGTTTCGGTGGGCGAAGGGGAGGCGCTGCTGGAGAAGTTGATTACAGGGGAAGATTTGGCTCAGGAACGGTGTTATGTCGTAGGTGAGACGGTGCCGCGCGATCGGCTAATTCACGAAAAGCCAGCCAACATCGAGAAAACTGCCTGCAATTATCAGTACATCGAGAGCATTTGGCCAGAATTTTCATATTATCTACAGGATCTTGACTTCTACATCGGCGTGCAAACCAAGCGTGGTTGTCCTCACAACTGCTGTTACTGCATTTACACGGTGATTGAAGGTAAGGAAGTGCGGATCAATCCAGCGGATGAGGTGGTGGCGGAGATTAGACAATTGTACGATCGAGGCATCCGCAATTTCTGGTTTACCGACGCTCAATTTATCCCCGCCCGCAAATTCATCAATGATGCAGTTGAACTCCTGCAAAAAATCATCGCCGACGGCATGACAGACATCCACTGGGCTGCTTACATCCGTGCGGACAATCTCACACCAGAATTGTGCGATTTGATGGTAAAAACGGGGATGAATTACTTTGAAATCGGCATTACCAGCGGTTCCCAAGAACTGGTTCGCAAAATGCGGATGGGTTACAACTTGCGAGTAGTTTTGGAAAATTGCCGCGATTTAAAAGCCGCTGGTTACAACGATGTGGTTTCCGTGAATTACTCATTTAACGTCATTGACGAAACCTTTGAAACCATCCGCCAAACTATTGCCTATCACCGGGAATTGGAGCGAATTTTCGGAGTCGATAAAGTAGAACCAGCAATTTTCTTTATCGGGTTGCAGCCCCACACAATTTTGGAAGAATACGCCTTCAAAAAAGATATTCTGCAACCTGGTTATGACCCAATGAGTTTGATGCCTTGGAATGCCCGGAAATTGCTATGGAATCCAGAACCTTTTGGTTCATTTTTTGGAGAAGTTTGTTTAGAAGCTTGGCAGCGAAATTCCAATGATTTCGGTCGCGAAGTGATGGCAATTTTGGAAGAAAAATTAGGTTGTGCTGATTTGGAGGATGCTTTGACTGCACCGATTGAAGTTAAGGAGAAACAGTTAACATCGGTTAATTAATCAACCAGTAAGCTGTCTTGCATTTAAATTGCATACTTCCCTTCGACCCTTCGACTACGCTCAGGGCGACGCTTCGCTCAGGGCACCGCAATCTTTGTGGGAAAAGCGTCAAATTTTCTCCCCCTCTCCTCTTCTCCCCCTCT
>NZ_NXIB02000170.1 GCF_002412335.2 Tychonema bourrellyi FEM_GT703 | reverse complement strand
TGCCCAATGCCCAATGCCCAATGCCCAATGCCCAATGCCCAATGCCCAATGCCCAATGCCCGATTCCCAATGCCCGATTCCCAATTCCCTTCAAACTTGCTAATATCTTAAAGGCGATCGCGACAGCACGACAAAGGGGGAAACATCTATGAAAAGCCTGTGGAACGACCTGGAAGCGCAACAATATCCCGATGACTTAGCCCTGCGGGTTTACACCTCCCGCCTGCTGGGACGGGAACCGGCGTTAGTCCTACATGGTGGCGGCAATACCTCCGTCAAAATCCGCGAAACTAACATCGTTGGCGAAGCAGAAGATATTCTCTACGTCAAAGGTAGCGGCTGGGATCTCGCCACCATCGAAGCCGCCGGATTCTCTCCCGTCCGCATTCCCCACCTGCTGAAACTGGCGCAACTAGAATCCCTCTCCGACCCCCAGATGGTCAACGAACTGAAAACGCAGATGACTCGCGCCAGTGCCCCTTCTCCCTCCGTCGAAACGATCCTTCACGCTACACTGCCTTATAAATATGTAGACCACACCCACGCCGATGCCGTCATTACGATTACGAATACCGCGAATGGGTTCGATCGCATTCACGAGATTTACGGCGATCGTTTGGTGGTGATTCCCTACGTGATGCCGGGATTCGATCTCGCCCGATTGTGTGCTCAAAAGTTTGTCGCCGATGCAACTGAAAAAACCGTCGGGATGGTGTTAATGAATCACGGGTTATTCTCCTTTGGGGAAACGGCCCGCGAATCCTACGAAAGGACGATCGAATTAGTCTCCCTCGCAGAAGACTACCTCCGCAAACACGGTGCTAGCAATCCCCCCTCCGCCCAAGCAACAGCAACACCAGAAGACAAACCCCTGCGCCACAGCCTCGCCCAACTCCGCCACCAACTCTCCCAATCCGCCGGATTTCCCATCATTCTGGCAACCCATCGCCATCCCAAAACCCTTGCTTATGCCCGCCGCGACGACATCAGCACGATTTCCCAACAGGGGCCGCTAACACCGGATCACGTCATTCGCACCAAGCGCGTCCCCATGTTGGGACGGGATGTAGAGGGGTATATTGCAGCCTACAAAGCCTATTTCCAAGCCCATGCCGCTGCCAATCTCACCATGCTGGACCCCGTACCAAGAGTGATTCTTGACCCGGATTTCGGGATGTGTACGGTGAGTCAGACGGCGAAACAGGCGCAGATTGTCGCGGATATTTACGATCGCACCATTGATGCGATCGAATCGGCAACCCTCCTCGGCGGCTACCAAGCCCTGTCACCCAAAGATATCTTCGCCGTCGAATACTGGGATTTGGAACAAGCCAAGCTGCGTCAAGGAGGCAAACCGCCCGCATTTACTGGAGAAGTGGCGTTAGTCACCGGTGCGGCATCAGGAATTGGTAAAGCCTGCGTCGATTCGCTGTTAAAGCGCGGCGCAGCGGTGGTGGGGTTGGATATTAACCCACAGATTGAAAGTCTGTATTCCCGTGCCGATTTTTGCGGGATTACCTGCAATGTCACCGATGAATCAGCGATTATGGCTGCCCTAGAAAGGGCAATTCAGAAATTTGGCGGTTTGGATATCCTCGTGCTCAACGCCGGAATTTTCCCCGCAAGTCGATCGATTTCCCAACTTGGTAGCGACGAATGGCGCAAAGTCATGTCGATTAACCTCGATGCCAATCTGGTGTTGATGCGGGAATGTCACCCCTTCCTCAAACTCGCGCCCAAAGGCGGTCGTGTCGTCGTTATCGGGTCGAAAAATGTCCCCGCGCCGGGGCCCGGTGCGGCGGCCTATTCTGCGTCTAAAGCAGCGCTAAATCAACTGGTGCGCGTGGCTGCATTGGAGTGGGGGGGCGATCGTATCCGCATTAATTCTCTTCATCCAAATGCGGTTTTCGATACGGGAGTTTGGACTGTAGGGGCGAATGGCTATTCGCCCCTAGAATCTCGCGCCAAACATTATGGTTTAACAGTGGAAGAATACAAGACTAATAATGTGTTGAAAGTGGAAGTAACGAGTCATTCTGTGGCGGAATTGGCGGCGGAACTGTGCGGCGATTTGTTTGCCAATACCACGGCGGCACAAATTCCGGTGGATGGGGGGAACGATCGAGTGATTTGATAGTAGGGGCGAATGGCCATTCGCCCCTACTCCAAAATAAAATACGATTCTGCCATCGCAATAGTGAGGTAAGCGACAAGAAACTTTGCTGAACTAGCGAGTTTCTATATCGGCATTGGTTTCTCCTCTGATTCCTAAATTGTAGTAGGTAATATGGTGTCCTTGCCCGCCAGTTGCCGCGCAAATTCGCGCTGTCCAACCGAGATGTTTTAAGTCGCCACTACCGTTTACAAAAGAATCGCCGATCAAACAAATTCGCATATTATCTCTGGAAATTGGGAATTAGGAATTTGTGACTAATGACTAATGCCCCATGCCCCATGCCCGATGAATTTAGTTTTTGCCTGTGACGGACAATCCTTCTACAATTACAGAGGGTGTATGGCAAGAACCGTTCCACTCTACGTCTCCTCCTAATTCTACTAATTGTTTGAGGGTGCTGTAGACGTTGCCGGCAACCATTGTATCTTTGATTCTGCCAACTATTTGACCTTTTTTGACGCGGTAGCCGAGATCGACATTAATCGAAAAGTCGCCGGAAATTCCGGCTGTTCCACCGAGCATTTGATCGACGACAATTCCGTCGTCTAATTGGGCAATTAAATCGTTTAGGGTGCGATCGCCTGGTTTAATCAAAACATTGAACAAACTGGGTGTGGGATAACTGCCCAAACCGGGGCGAAATCCGTTTCCGGTTGTGCCACTGCCTAATGTTCGACCGGTGGTGCGATCGGTATAAAATAGCTGCAATACTCCATTGTTGATGAATACGATCGATCGCGTGGGAGTACCTTCGTCGTCAAAGGGACAGCTATAGGGCCCGATATCTGGCTGTTGGGAGAGGGTAACTAGGGGCGATGTGACTTGTTCTCCTAATCGATCGCTCCAAGGCGAAGCGCCTTCGAGTACCTGTTTACCGTTCAAAGCTGCACACACAGTGCCCCACAGCAAGTCGGCGGCTTTGGCTGTGAACAAAACTGGCACGCGGCCAGTGGCTGGTGCTACATTGTCTTTCGCCCATTCTAATCGTTGCAAAACCCGCTGGGTGATGGTGTTGATGTCGAGGGTGCTGCGTTCGGTTTCGCCTTCCCAAATATTGAGAAAGTCTTCTCCCCGCACTAATTCTGCTGATAAATAACCGCTGAGGGTAGTGTCGGTGTGGCTACAATCCAAGCCTCTGGTGTTCAGCAAACGGGTGCTTTCTATTTCGCAGTCAAATTCGGCGGTGCAGAGGCTTTCTGGATAGGCTTGGCGAATGGTGGCGATCGCACTTTTCCCCCATTCTACTAGCTGTTCGACGGGGATCGAGTGTCCGAGATCGGGATAGACTATTTTGTTACTGCTACCGAGTTCGATGATTTCGGGTTCGTTGAGTTGGGAGAGGGCGATCGCGCGATCGACCAAAATCTGCGGTTCCACAGGCCCGTAAGCCACCGCTAAACCCGGCCGCCCATCCCGCCACAGCCGTAGGGCAATGCCTTCTGCTTGGGCGGTTTCTAGCTGTTTGAGGCGGTTTGCTTCAAAAAAGACTGGCCGCGAGAACGATTGCGACTCCAATACCTCAGCAGCTTCGGCACCTGCTTTGGTGGCTAATTCTAGCAGTTGTTCTGCTGATTGGTGATTGGTCATGTTATTGGTTATTCGTTATTGGTTATTGGTTATTGGTTATTCGTTATTGGTTATTGGTTGTTAGTTATTGGTTGTTAGTTATTGGCTATTAGAAGAGACTGTTGGCGAATCAAGAAAGGGTAATACTCCTCACAGGTAAAATGTACATAATGTAGGTTGGGTAGAGCGATCGCGAAACCCAACTTTTCTAAAATAAGGTGTTAGGTTTCGCTATCGCTTAACCCAACCTACACTTACACCACCTATGTGAGGAACATCGCGAGTGCTTGTTTCAAAGGTGTTGGGTTTCGCTATCGCCATTGGTGTCAACTTAAGCCTGAAAGCCCTGAGAAATCTGGTTTTTACCTGAGTCTAGATCCCCCTAAATCCCCCTTAAGAAGGGGGACTTTGATCAGACTCCTGTCCCCCCCTTCTTAAGGGGGGTTAGGGGGGATCTGGGCCTAATCGTCAAACAACAGTCTCTGACAGGGTTTGACGTTAAGTTGACACCTATGCGCTATCGCTTAACCCAACCTACACCTACACCACCTATGTGAGGTGTTGGGTTTCGCTATCGCTTAACCCAACCTACACCTACACTACCTATGTGAGGTGTTGGGTTTCGCTATCGCTTAACCCAACCTACACTTACACCACCTATGTGAGGAACATCGCGAGTGCTTGTTTCAAAGGTAAGGGGTGACACAATTTGTGAATTCGCCAACAGTCTCTTAGAAGTCACAACCCATAATCTACAAATAACAACCAACAACTAACAAATAACAACTAAATATTTAATTCATGTAGTAGCCAAAATCCTGCGAAAGATTCTGATTCGGGATTTGACTGGATTGCTAAAAAATGTACTTGTTTTGCTTGCTGTTTCGCGGCCTCAAATTTTTTACATTCTGCTTCTGTTGCGGAGTCTCTGAGATTAGCTAAAATCCAGCGATCGTTAGCTCCGGTATCCAATACGAGCCTAGCGGGAGCAATAGGGGAGCTAGATTCAAATTTCAGAAAAGCTAACTCCAAACTCGACATCCAACCGGCAAGGGCCGTTGCTCTCGACGAAAATATAATCAGTCCCGGAATTTGCGTTTCTGCCCCCAAGCCTGTCATCGGCAGCCCAAAAGCTTCGCCAAATCCGATGTCCCACTCGGACATTTCATCAAAAGCGGCGATCGGCAAACTCACAAACGCCCATTTTTCGCCGATTAAAGCGTCTGGCAGCGCAACTGGCGTTTCGGGTACAAATTGCACTGAAGGGTTGACAGTGGCTTGATAACCCTCTTGTGCGGGGTAATACGATCGCATCCGTTCTTCCAGCCACAGGTTGAGGGCAAGGGTGCGGCGGCTCGATGCCACCGGAATGTCCAAATCCTGGCAGGCTTTGGTAATCATGTTGGCCATTTGGCGGCGGAAAAACCGGATTTTTTCAGGTGGTTTGGGTGCAGAGGCGATCGCCTCTTTAATCGCACCAGCCAGCCATAGGGAATTCACCGTTGAACTGGGGCAGAACTGTGAGTAACGAAACAGAGATTCTGCATTATCGCCCACATTCAGCGGACTTTCGCAAATTAATACTTCCCATTTTTTTTTCTGTCTCTCGTCTACGATCGGACGACTGTAAAAATCGAGTTCCCAAATAGTTGTCATGCCGCGCTGTTAAAATTAATGCTTTCTAATATTACCGGACAGCGGGATAGATAGTAGGGTGCGTAGGGGCGAATGGCAATTCGCCCCTACATAAGCGTTTCCCAAGTCCTGTAAGTGTTCACTCCTGACGCACCCTACAAGCTGATGACGAAGCCCATACCCCTCAAATCAACTCTTAAATCCATTTTTGCCTAAACTCATCAGTTGGCTGTCGCTTTCATATCCTTGCCGAAGCCAACCCTCGCCAAGCTATTATTAATAGCTACAGCTTAAACAATTATAATTTAAATAAAATATGCTGCCACCAAATCAACCTAAATATCTTTATAAAAACTTTCTATCTTACCACCCTTGTCAAAAGACAACTTGTAAAACTTATGAAGAACGTCACAATTCATCAAAATTACCGAACATTTGTAAATATCAAAGACTTTTGATTTATCTTAACTAAACGAACCTATTTCAAGGATCAATAAGCCAAATGACAAGTCAAATAGAAAATAATTCAGGAATCATCAGAGCATCTCACATCGGGGATAATATTCCCGGTGAGCTTCGGAAAAAAATCGACAATAGTCAACCTGGTGCAGCCAACATAACTGGTGCGAATTACCTCACCATTACCCCGGAGCCTAAAGCTATAACACCCAACGGTGAGACTGTAGGGCAAGAAATCAATCTAGATGCCATTGCCAAGCATATTAAAAGTACCGCCGATGGTGAAATAAATAAAGATACCATCGAAATATCACCAGATTTATTAGGCAACTCAGTCAAAACAAAGGGTGCCGATCCACTCAATTTTGAGACCCTTACAATTCGTCCCTTTACCATTAAAGTCAATGACTTTGGCGAGGCTAATATCATCAGCGATCCCAGCAAATTAGATAGTTTATCAGGTATCGTAAATGCCGCAGCTCAAGGCGCTAAAGAAAATCGTTTTTTTGATGCAGATGATGCCGATAACGTGATCGAAATTACACCGGAAGATGCGCCACAATCAGGCGGACTCCGCGCTTGGGGAGGCAACGATCGAATCCTGGGCACTAATGGCAATGATACAGCTAGTGGCGGTACGGGTGACGATACAATAGTCGGTGCTCGTGGCATCGATTTGTTGCGGGGCGGACAAGGAAGCGATTTGATCGACGGCGGTGAAGGTGATGATATAATTACAGGCGATCGGGGAGATGACTACCTGCTAGGCGGATTGGGAGATGATATAATCAGAGGCGGAGGAGCTAACGATTTTCTGATCGGAAATGCGGGTAATGATATATTGATTGGCGATGTCGGCTCTGACTTTTTAATGGGGGGAGAAGGTGCGGATCAATTTATTTTGCGCGGCGATACATTTACTCCCGCTGCTGCTTTTGCCGATCGCATTTTCGACTTCAAACCCAGCGAAGGCGACATCATCAAAATTGCCTACCTTAAAGGTACACAAGGCATGGATGAAATCATTTTTGCAGCCGTTGATGTCAACAAAGATGGTATCACTGATACTGCTATCCTTTGTGATTGCGGTGACGTTGTGGGTGTAATTTTGAGTACCGATCCGACCAAAGCCAATCTCAGAAATTCAATCTTCATGGCTGGGCCTTTAGACACAACTCTAGGCAAAATCGGATAAACTACTATAAGTTGGTTGTTAGGACAGAAAGAAAAAGGGGGAAATGGGGGAATTTTTTATTATTCCTTCTTCCTTCTTCCTTCTTCCTTCTTCCCTCTTCCTTCTTCCTTCTTCCCTCTTCTCTCTTCTCCCATGACTAAACTCAGCGTCAACATCAACAGAATCGCCCTCCTGAGAAATTCTCGAAATATCGGCATCCCCAGCGTTACGGAAGCAGCAAAAACAGCAATTGCCGCTGGAGCTCATGGGATTACAGTCCATCCCCGCCCCGACGAAAGACACATCAAAGCCTCGGATGTTTACGAATTAGCGAAAATGCTAACCGTAGAGTTCAACATCGAAGGTAATCCTTTTCAACATCCATTTATGGATCTAGTTTGCGATGTCAAACCAGCTCAGTGTACTCTAGTACCGGATGCTCCCGATGTGCTGACATCCGATAGTGGTTGGGATATTCCCGAAAATCGCGATCGGCTCCTACCAATTATTCAAAAACTTAAAGATCATGGCATCAGAGTCAGTCTGTTTATGGACGCAGATCCGGCTCTCATGCCCCTAGCAAAAGCAGTGGGAGCCGATCGCGTAGAACTGTACACAGAACCCTACGCCACAGCATTTCGTGAAGGGAAAGTCGCATCAGTTTTTGAACAATATGTGTTAGCAGCTAAAGCAGCTCAAGATGTTGGTTTAGGAGTCAATGCTGGACACGATTTAAACTTGCAAAACTTAGCCAAATTTTGCTCTATTCCTAATATCCTAGAAGTATCGATCGGTCATGCTTTAATTGCTGAGGCACTAGAGATGGGCTTGTCTGAGACAGTGCGATCGTACTTAAAAATTCTCTCAAATTACTAGGCGCGATTCTGCTTCGGGTGATGGGGCGATCGGGTGAATGGGGCGATGGGGTGATGGGGCGATCGGGTGATGGGGCGATCGGGCGATGGGGCGATGGGGTGATCGGGTGATGGGGCGATCGGGTGATGGGGTGATGAATTTCCGAAGCTCTTGAGTCATCCCTCCGACTCCCTCCCCCTCTCCCCATC
>NZ_NXIB02000016.1 GCF_002412335.2 Tychonema bourrellyi FEM_GT703 | reverse complement strand
GAGAGGGGGAGATGGGGAGAGGGGGGTCCCTACCTAATTTTCTGTAAATGCCGATCGCCCTTTAATCCAATCAAGTAAAATAGGATTGACCAACTCCGGCGCTTCATCCTGGGGACAATGGCCAACCCCCTCCAAAGGAATAAACTTTTCAACGGCCGGAAATTTTGCCAATTCTCGGCCAAGGGCGATCGGCTCCCAAGGGTCATCCGTACCCCACAAAATCAAAGCAGGACAGCTCAAACGAGGCAACAAATCCTCCGGTAACGGCCCCTGAGAATAACTGATAAATGCCACAAATACATCGACTGCGCCACTGTCTTTGGCAGGTTCCAGCAGCATATTTACCAGTTCATCGGTGACTGCTTCAGGACGATGATAGGCTTGCAAAAGCACTTTTCGCACTGTATTCGGCGTTGCCAATTGTTTGAAAAATAATTGACTAATCCACTTGACATTTAAAACTTTTTGTGCTATTGGCGCTCCCAAACTGCGATACCAAGGTAATTTAGCCCGTTTGCGATCGTGCAACAAACGCAAAGAACAATTAAGTAAAATTACGCCAGAAGCAACATCGGGAAAATCCACAGCAGCTTGCATAATCGCCACACAGCCGATCGAATTTCCCACCAAAAAAGCCGACCCGCCCGCAACTTCCCGACAAAAATCAGCAATTAGCTGACCCCAAGTTTCAAAAGTATAGTCAATTTCCAGTTTCGGTGCCGGTTTAGCAGAACCGCCAAAACCGATCAGGTCGATCGCATAACAGCGACAATCAGCAGCCAATCCCGGCAAATTCTTCCGCCAATGGCCCCAAGACGCACCGAAACCGTGGACAAACACCACCGCAGGCCCCTGAGTGCCCGCAGTCTGGTAGCAAATCGGAAAGCCTTTCCACAGCCAAGTTTGAGGTGCGACAGCAGTTAACGTAGAAGATGTCATAGGATTTTAGATTTTAGATTGGGCATGGGGCATGGGGCATGGGGCATCGGGCATGGGGCATGGAGCATTGTTAGCTGCTGACTAATGACTAATGACTGCTGACTAATGACTAATGACTACTTTGCAGCACGAGCGCATATTATGCCACCATTAAAGATGCTGAATTTTTTGCTTTATTGAAATTCCCCCTATGCCAACGATCATTTCCACTGCTGTCGTACCATTTCTGGGATCGGAAATTGTACCCGACTACCACACCGCCAAAGTAGTTATCTTACCAATTCCCTACGAAGCTACCACCACTTACCGCCGTGGGTGCGAAAACGGGCCCGCGAAACTTCTAGAAGCTTCTCATCAACTGGAGTGCTACGACGAAGAACTAGATTCCGAAGTTTGCTACGATGTCGGAATTTATACAAAAGAGCCGATCGCAGATACCCGTAACAGTCAACCAGTTTCATCCCTTGAAATGCTGCAAGTCACACAAGCCGCAGTGTATCAGCTAGTTACGGAAAATAAATTTGTGATCTCCCTCGGAGGCGAACACAGCATCACCGCCGGTGTTGTCGAAGGTTATCGCCAAGCATACCCAGACGAAGCTTTCACCGTCATACAAATCGATGCCCACGGCGACTTGCGGCACGAGTACGAAGGCTCGATTCACAACCACGCCTGTGTGATGCGGCGCGTTGTGGATATGGGTTTACCGACATTGCAAATCGGCATTCGTGCTATTTGCAAGGAAGAAGCTGACTTGATTAAAGCAAAACAGCTAAACGTGATTCGGGCTCGCGAAATTGCTAATGAACCGGATTGGGCCGATCGGGCAATTGCTAGCATAACCACTAAACGGGTATTTTTGACTATAGACTTAGACGGCATCGATCCGACTTTAATTCCAGGGGTTGGCACTCCAGAACCGGGCGGGTTAAATTGGTATTCCCTCACTGGATTTTTGCGCCGTGTCTTCCAGTCCTACGAAGTGATCGGCTGTGACATTATGGAATTAGCACCTGTTGTAGATTCTGTAGTCTCAGAATTTACCGCCGCCAAATTAACATACAAAATGATTGGATATCAAGCTCTGGCTCAAGGTTGGCTAAAACAGGGCGAGGAATAAACTGGTATAGCCTTTCTCAGGTAAATACAGTTAAAAGTTAATTGTATTTACCTGACGGTGCAATCGGAATTGATATCACCTCCTGAAAAAATGAGTTTACAAAGAGAAACAATGGGTACTCTGATTAATAGCTATGCTCCCGATTTTGAACTACCGGGAATTGATGAAGAAGTTCACCATTTAGCTCGATATTTAGAAAAGTTTCGGGCGATCGGGGTGATATTTATGTGCAATCACTGTCCTTATGTGAAGTTGTATCTAAATCGCCTTAAAGAAATTCAAGCAGAGTTTCAAGACCAAGCTGTTACTTTAATCGGGATTAATGCTAATGACGCAAATCAATATCCCGATGACAGTTTTGAGAACATGAAAACTTTTGCGGCTAACAATCAACTTAACTTTCCGTACATCCGAGATGTTGCTCAAGATGTGGCTGAAAGTTTTGGGGCTTCTAAAACACCGGAGGTTTTTTTGTTAGACCAAGATGGCAAATTGCGCTATAAAGGTTTGATTGATGATAATGCTGATGATGCAGGTGCTGTGCAGGTGTCTTATCTGCGAAGTGCGATCGGTCAATTACTGAGTGATGAATCGGTAGAACCGTCGAGTACAGATGCGATCGGCTGTTCTATTAAGTGGCGAGAATAGTCATTAGTCATTAGTCATTAACTGGTTCCCCGGCTCTCTCTGCCTGGGAACCGATTTGTTTTTATTCTGTAGGTTGGGTTGAGGAACGAAACCCAACACTCATTATACCAAATCCGGGTTTGCCACCCTTTGATGATTTAGCGATTTAAACCGCCGAGTAATCTTTGACAATACATGGCAATTGCAAACCTGCAACTTCCCCACCACTTAATAACGGTAAAAATTCAGCCACTCTTTCCGAACCAGCTTGTTGCAAAGCATTCAAAAGTTTAGCACTTTGTTGTACCAAATCCTCAACAGCAATGCCTGCATAACTTGGCTGATAATACCTAAGCCGATTTATCCCTTCTCCCAACAAGATTACAGCACCGCGCCAGTTTTGATTTCCTAAGTGATAAAGTGCGACAGAAATTTGTAAGATTCCTTGATAAAATCTTTTATTAGGATCACCAGCTTCCATCCACAAAGCCTCTAAAGTATCGTGACAAGCATAAAATTCTTTACTATTAAACTCTTCGATGCCTTGCCAAAACTCTACCGACATTTCTTCTTCCATGCGGTTTTAGGTTTGAAAAGTTATGATATCGTTTCCGGTTGCATCGGTATTGTTCAAACAGTTAACAGTCAACAGTTAACAGTCAACAGTTAACATCATTCTGGTGCAACCGGAATTGATATTACATAGTCTCTCTGACTGCTTGAAGCTGATCCATTCCAATTTCCTGATTCGTTCCAGCAAAATCGTTATCTGGTGTCAAAAATAACATACAATGACACTCTTTGCGCTCGCGCATGGGAATGCAAGGACAATTCCAGTAGGCTGCTTTTACCTCTGCCTCTTTGTCTTCGTAGTGGCGACAAGGGCACAAGGGAGCGCCTAATTCGTCTTTGTTTTTTGCTAGTCCTTCAATTACGACTGCGGTGACAGAAAGCTCGGAACAAAAGTAAGTTCCAGTGAGCTTGGCGTAGGTTTCGGAAAAATTCTTCATAGCCTCCAAGGTTTTTTCTTTGGAGAGTTTGGATTTTTCTGTTGTATTCTCTGTTGTGTTCATAGTTTAAGATCGGAGTTGAGGACGTCACAAGCTTTTTATGATTGTACCGCAGAATGTGACTTTAAACACTTGATATTTCGCAATCTAAAATCCACTTGACTTAGCTGGCTGGCGCGGAGAGGGGGAGAAGAGGAGAGTGGAAGAGTGGGAGAAGAGGAGAGGGGGAGAAGAGGAGAGGGGAAGAGTGGGAGAGGGGGAGAAGAGGAGAGGATTGGATGATTTTTGATATGAGATTGAAATATACAATTTCAATGCACAACAACTTATCGCTTTTTCGTAAATAGAGAAATGTCATCCCGCTGATATTTAAGTTGAAATTGGGGATTGTTGGTGAGTTGAGTTATTAAGTTTTGTACAAAATTGCGATCGCTCATCCAACCAGGATACCGCAAATTTAGCAACACATACTCAAATTCTGTCAAATTTCCAGGCGGTGTATCAGCCTGAGTTAATTTTACCACAGGACGGTGAGTTAAGTGGGGAGCAATATGAGATGTCGTTAAAACATTGCCTTTGGTTTGAACCAGAGTAATCGCCTCTTTCGTCGCTGACAAAGTTTCGGTTTCATTTAAATAAATTGTCCAGAAATAGCCGTACTTCGCCAAGCACAAAAAAGTAATGAATGACCAAGTTACGATCGCCTTGGATAATGGTAGACTGGGAATTCGTAAATTGTCGAATATTTTAGGTATTTTTACCTCTTGTAGATTTTGATGTGACAAATTTGCGATCGCAGCCACTAACAAAAATGGCAATATTGGGATAGAATATTGATGGATCAAATCTCGTTGAGCCGGAATATCCGAAAGAATATTCATCCCTAACATCGGCACTGCACTAATTAAAGGTGTCAGATGCCGTGGAGAAATCCACCAAATTACCGGAAATACCAAAAAGGCTAAATATTCAAAAGTATCTAAGGAAAACAAACGCCCCAAAATTAGATGAGGTTTCAAGATTAAATTAGCAGCAATTTCTAAAACAGACTTTCCCAAATATTGATATCGCCCGATTCCCGCGTGTTCTCTACCCTGATTAAAATATGGTATCACTCCCTGAGTAGCTATCAAAAACCAACCAGCACCGAGAAATAGAGCGACGAGTCCACAATTACGATTTTTTTCAAAAAACAACAGCCACAAACCCATCGCAGCCACAGTTAAAGATAACACGGCTTTGCAGCTCAAAACTAATAGAATCGCAGCACAAAACCAGAGTGTTTTATTCAGTCGCGCCGCTAAGATTGCTGCTAACAATGCGGGTAAAGCAATTACTTCAGGGTGGAAGTCGAAGAGATTGACATTAAATACTAATGGATAGAGCAGGTAAGTACAGGCGATCGCCCAAGATATGCTATGATTTAATCCAGCTTGACGCGCCAAACTCCAACTAGGCAAAGCACCCAAAGCTAGGGACACGGCTTGCACCAACAATAGCCAGTGAACATCGGGATATATCTTGTACAACAAAGCCACAGGATACATCACCCAAGCGGCGTGATTTCCCATGTGGTGAATATCGAGAAATGACGAAAACGGCGTTTGTCCCTGACTGATTAGATAGGCTACTTGGTCATAAATTCCCAATTCAAAAGCATTGGATTGAAGCCACGAGTGTCGCAGACTGCTGCACAGGAAAAATATTAGGGAAAAAAGTGCGACTCCCCAAACTACCCGATGAGATTTACAATATTGAAAGTAGTTAATTTTATTCATATCCATCTACTTAATTGCATATTTTTGAAACAACAGAACATCATCTTTTTCATAACTTATTTTAAACAAAGGAGACTTTTTAAGTTGTGCTACTACACTAATAGCAGTTTGCTTAGTATCAGGCCAAGGATGACGCAGATTGAGCAAGACATAATCAAATTCCCTCAAATCTTGTTCAGTGGAAACTTGATGTAACAATTTAATTTTTGAACGATGGGCGAGATGAGTTGCTAGGGAATTATCTGTTAATACACTACCTTTAGTTTGAACCAGATAAATCGCCTGTCGCGTAGCTTGCCAAGTATCCATAGACTCTAAATAAACAGTCCAAAAATATCCATATTTGGCTAAAACTAAAAAAGTTAATATCGCCCACAAAATTAACAGCTTTGACACCTGAGAATTAGCCAAGACTAAATAGGTTGAGAAGCCACCAATCTTTTCATCCTTTTTTCCAGAATTGATGCCTCGTTTCTGTCTATCAGCTAGCGTCGCAATTACAGCGGCTAACAAAAAAGGAAATATCGGCACAGAATACTGATGAATCAAGTCTCGTTGCGCCTCAATATCCGAAAGAATATTCATCACCAGTACGGGTAAAGCACCAATTAACGGTGACAGATGTCGCGGGGAAAGCCACCAAATTAGAGGCAAAAATAACAAGATTAAATAACCAAAAGTATCGGCGGAAAAAACACGCCCTGCAATTAGCTGAGGTTTGACAACCAAATTAATCGCAATTTCAAAAACAGACTTTCCCAAATATTGATATCGCCCCACACCAGCGTGTTGCTTACCTTGATTAAAATAAGGTACAATGACTTGAGTTGCTATCAAAAACCAAGCTACCCCGAAAAATATAGCAATCAGTCCATAATTGCGCTTTTTCTCAAAGATGAGTAGCCACACACCCATCATCATCACTGTCAAAGATAGCACGGCTTTGCAGCTTATAATTAATCCAATTGCAGCGCAAAACCAGAATATTTTATCAAGTCTAGCTGCTAAGATTGCTGCTAAGATTGCGGGTAAGGCAATTACTTCTGGATGGAAGTCAAAAAGATTGACATTAAAAACTACAGGATAAAGCAGATAGACTGCTGCTACGGCTATTGATTTTTGTTCATTTAAACCCGCTTGCCGTGCTAAACTCCAACTGGGCCAAGCACCCAAGGCTAAGGAAATTGCTTGTACGAATAATAGCCAGTGAACATCTGGATATATTTTGTAAAGTAAAGCCAGCGGATAGAAGATAAATGCTGTATGATCGCCTAAGATGTTAATGGCCATTAAAGATGAAAATGGCGTTTGATTTTGAGAGATTAAATAAATCGCTTGGTCAAATATTGCTAAGTCGTATGCTGTTGAGTGAAACAAAGCGTGTCGCGCGCTACTCGCAGCAAATAAGACTATCGTTGTGACGACAATCATTAAAAATACTGGATGAGATTTTAGGGATTTTAACGTGAGCATTGATTGGTTTAATTTATATCAATTCCGGTTGCACCGGAATGATGTTGACTGTTGACTGTTGACTGTTGACTGTTGACTGTTTGAACAATACCGATGCAGCCGGAAACGATATTATTGATTGGTTTAATCAGGGATGCGTTTGAATAGTAGAACTTGGTTTTTTTGATAGGTTAATTGAAATTTGGGAGTATTTTGGAGTTGATTTGCTAAGTCATTGCCAATTTTGGCTGTGTCGGGCCAAGGATGGCGCTGATTTAATAAGATGTATTGAAATTCTGCTAAATCTGTTTGGGGTGAAATTTGGGAAAGTAATTTGACGATGGGGCGGTGGGTAAAGTGCGGCGCAAGTCTATTATCTGTTAAGATGCTACTTTGGGGTTGGATTTGGGCGATCGCCTCTCGTGTTGCTTGCCAAGTATCTAGTCTATTTAGATAGAGGAAAAAATCTTTGTACTCGCCGAGAAATAGGAATATGATTAATGACCAAATTATCATGGTTTTTGGCAACTGCATTCCCAACCAAAATTGAGGAATCCGAGAAAATTTCCCCCTCTTCCCAACATCCGCTAAATCCGCTACAAAATCCGCTGCCGAACCTTCCCTCTTCCCAACATCCGCTAAATCCGCTACAAAATCCGCTGCCGAACCTTCCTTCGAGATGACTGCTAACAATAAAAATGGAATTATCGGTACTGAATATTGATAGGCTAAACTGCGCTGAAATGGCAAGTCTGAGAGGATATTGATGGCGAGAGTCGGGATGGCTGGAATTAGCGGTGTCAAGTATCGCAGTCCTGTTTTGCGGGAGAATGGCAAGAGTCCCCAAATTACGGGTAAACTGAGTATAAATATATATTTGAAAGTGTCAAAGGAAAGGAATTTTCCTAAGACTAATTGTGGTTTTAATATGAGATTGATGACAATTTCTAGTACAGATTTGCCTAGATAGCTGTAGCGCCCGACTCCGGCGACTTCGCTACCACTAAATAAGGGGATTATTTTTTGGGAAGCAATCAGAAACCAGGCTATACCGAGCAAAATTGCGATCGCGCCACAACGTCTTTTTTTCTCGCACACTAACAGCCAGAAGCCCATTGCAGCAACGGTTAGAGACAAAACTGCTTTGCAACTCAAGACTAACAAAACAGCGCTACCAAACCAGATAATCTTATTTAAACGCGCTGCTAAGATGGCGGCTAAAAGTGCGGGTAAAGCGATGACTTCTGGGTGAAAGTCAAATAGATTGATATTAAATACTACCGGATACAGTAAGTAAATAAATGCGATCGCACGAGATTGTGCTTTAGTCAAACCAGCCAAACGTGCTAAACTCCAGCTAGGCAAAGCTCCCAGGGATAAAGCAACTGCTTGTACCAAAAATAGCCAATGCACATCTGGGTAAATTTTGTACAACAAAGCCAGCGGATAATAGATGACCGCTGCGTGGTCGCCTAAAATGTGCATCTGCATCAAAGAAGAGAAAGGCGTTTGGTTTTGGCTGATGAGGTAAATTGCTTGGTCAAAAATACCTAAATCGAAAGCAGTGGATTGAAACAAGGCGTGTCGCAAACTACTACACAAAAATAAGATTGTCGCAAAAATCGCGATCGCCATTAGCAAACTCGACGGTGGGCGCGATCGACCTTTCTCTACATTTTCCTGATTCGAGACGTTACTCTCCTCATCAGAATCAACAAAATTGGACGAATTCTGCATAAAATTTAGAATAATCCACAAAACCTTAAAAAATTGTGAAAGCAATAACTCTTCTCGGCTCCACAGGCTCGATCGGCACTCAAACCCTAGATATTGTAGCTCAATACCCGGAACAATTTCGGATTGTCGGCTTAACCGCTGGACGAAATGTCACCTTGCTAGCCCAACAAATCCGACAGTTTCGGCCCGAAATTGTCGCGATTGGCGACGAAAATAAATTAGTTGAATTGAAAGAGGCGATCGCAGATATCGACCCTCAACCTATTATACTTGCAGGCGAGACAGGCGTTGTCGAAGTTGCCAGATATGGCGACGCCGAAGCCGTAGTCACCGGCATAGTCGGCTGTGCTGGTTTGCTACCAACAATTGCCGCCATCCAAGCCGGAAAAGATATCGCTTTAGCCAATAAAGAAACATTAATCGCAGGCGGCCCCGTTGTCAACCCCCTGATCGAAAAACATGGAGTTAAAATATTACCAGCAGACTCCGAACATTCAGCAATTTTTCAGTGTCTCCAAGGCGTTCTTCCTGGGAGTTTGCGGCGAATTATTCTCACAGCTTCCGGCGGTTCCTTTAGAGATTTGCCAATTGAAAAGTTAGCCGAAGTTACTGTTGCTGATGCTTTGAAACATCCGAATTGGTCGATGGGACAAAAAATCACCATTGATTCGGCGACTTTGATGAATAAAGGATTAGAAGTAATTGAAGCTCACTATTTGTTCGGAATGGATTATGATGACATTGATATTGTCATTCATCCCCAGAGCATCATTCACTCGTTAATTGAGTTGCAAGATACGTCAGTTTTAGCACAATTGGGATGGCCGGATATGCGGTTGCCGCTGCTTTATGCCTTGTCTTGGCCGGAGCGCATTCATACAGATTGGAAGCCATTTGATTTGGTAAAAGCTGGGGATTTAACTTTCCGAGAACCTGACCATAAAAAGTATCCTTGTATGCAGTTGGCTTATGCGGCTGGACGGGCTGGCGGTTCGATGCCGGCGGTATTGAATGCGGCGAACGAACAGGCGGTAGCGCTATTTTTGGAGGAGAAGATTCAGTTTTTGGATATTCCGAAATTGATTGAGAAGGCTTGCGATAAACATCAACCGGATAACTGTGAAAGCCCTGGTTTAGATGATATTTTGGCGGCGGACAAGTGGGCGCGGCAGGAAGTTTTGGTGGAAAGTATGGAATTGGGTGCGCGCATTCTTTCGGTTCGGTAATTGTATCAGCAGATTGGCACGGGCAAGATGCCCGTGCCACAAAAAGTTAATATTATTGTGGAACAGGCATCTTGCCTGTTCTTGAAAAACTGAATATTATTGTGGAACAGGCATCTTGCCTGTTTTGTGACTCCCAGTCAACAGTCAACAGTCAACAGTCAACAGTCAACAGTCAACAGTCAACAGTCAACATCATTCCGGTACAACCGGAATTAATATGAGTCTCAATCCTACAAGCAGCCGAATACCATGCAAACTCAAGTTAGACATACAGTATTTGAACTGAACCAACTAATTGTCCCCCCAGGCAATAAAGTGCGGCTACAAAATGTTAGCTGGGAAATGTACGAATCTATCCTAGAAGAGTTAGGGGAAGGTTATGCAGTTCGACTTGCTTATTACAAAGGAACATTGGAAATCAGGATGCCATTACCAAAACATGAAAAAGCTAAATCATTGATTGGATACTTGGTCAACGTGCTGTTGGAAGAACTTAATATTGATTGTGAAGTTTTAGGCTCAACTACCTTCAAACGCCAAGATATGCAGACTGGTGTAGAACCTGACGACTGTTTCTATATCCAAAATCAAGGTGCGGTTCGAGGCAAAGATCGGCTAGATTTAACTGTAGACCCACCGCCCGATTTGGCGATCGAGATTGATAACTCTTCACAAACGAGTTTAAACTGCTATGAAGCTTTAGGAGTTCCCGAACTCTGGAGATATGACGGGGAAGTGCTGAAAATTTATCGGCTCCAAGAGGGAAAATATACCGAGTCCAGTACCAGCCAAAACTTCCCCGACTTTCCCATTATTGATCTAATTCCTCAATATGTCGATCGCAGCAAAACCGAAGGTAGAAGCCCAACTATCAGAGCCTTTCGAGCTTGGGTTCGAGAGCAATTACAAGCGAAATAAAGGCTAAGCAATGTGTGTGGGCATAGGGCATAGGGCATAGGGCATAGGGCATAGGGCATAACTCACCACGATTGAAAACTGCTATGTGTTTAGTTTTTTATTTGCTAACTTTCGCTGCAAAATCAGCCGCACTCATCTTTTCGTATATTTCAAAGGGTTGATGAATCCAAGGATTATCTGCCAAATAATCGACATAATAATCTGGAATCGCCACAGAACAAGCTTTGTACCAAAGCACCGCAGTCCGAATTTCCTGAATATCCTCGGTGTAGCGACTCTTCAGCCAAAGGATACTTTGTTCCAAACTCACTCCCGAATCCACCAAATCGTCAACCAGTAGAATTCTGTTACCCAAATCATCGCCCACCATTGTCAAGTCGCGGGCAAATTTAATTGAACCTCGAACTTTTCCCTCCGTCCCACCGTAGGACGAGGCCACTAAAATTGCTAGGGGTTTGTCAAAAATCCGTGACAAAATATCGCCAGCCCGCAGCCCTCCTCTGGCAATGCACACAATGCGATCGAATTTCCACTGAGATTGATGAATTTTTACAGCCAAATCCTCAATCTTGCGATGGTAGTCTGACCAGGAAATGTAAAGGTCGCTCATGCCGAATATTATTGAAATGTTATAGATATTATTAAATATTTTGATAAAAATGACCCAAAACAATTTCGTTCGGGTCTCCAGATTCATTCTTTATCCAGTAAAGCGTCAAGAACCACCGTGGCTGTGATTCCCGGTCAGTATGTCAAGGGAGTAATCTAAAATCTAAAATCTAAAATTCAAAATTCAAACTCGGATTGGGGCAAAGTTTAATCTACTACTTTCAGCCAGCCACGGCGGACAGCGTGCAACAAACGGTTGATGGCTGTTTGGTCTTCTTCGGTGAGACAGTCGTTTAACAGCACTGTCATGAGCTGTTGTCGGTGAGTCTGAGTTAATAAACCAGAGTGATATACCTGAAAAACTAGCTCTGCAATAGTAAATTGGGGTAAAAGTGTTTGTGTCATGATTAGATTTTTTTTGAACTCACTGTTTATAGTATTGACTTCTTTATTTGATATTTATGTGATTCCAATACGGGAGTAAATGTGATCTATTTGCTTGGAGTTAGTGATTTGTGTCATCAATAATTAACGCTGGGACTTATATCCTATTTGCCCCCAGTAGCCCCAATACTAGCTCCCTCCTAATTCCTAGCTCTGGATAATATCAATTCCGGTGACACCGGAATGATATAGAGGATACTCCAAAAGCCCATTGGTGTCAACTTAAGGTCAAACCCAGTCAGAGACTGTTGGCAAGACTATTAAATCTAGATCCCCCCTAGCCCCCCGAACCAAGGGGGGGACAGGAGTCCGATCTTTCGTCCCCCGAACCAAGGGGGATTTAGGGGGATCTGGACTCAGGTAAAAACGAGATTTATCAAGGCTTTCAGGCTTAAGTTGACACCTATGGGCTTTTGGAGTATCCCTACCATGATTAATTGTAGGATACGGCAGCCAAGATATAGAGGATACGGCAGTGCCGTATCCCTACCATGATTAATTGTAGGGATACGGCAGCCAAGATATAGAGGATACGGCAGTGCCGTATCCCTACCATGATTAATTGTAGGGATACGGCAGCCAAGATATAGAGGATACGGCAGTGCCGTATCCCTACCATGATTAATTGTAGGGATACGGCAGCCAAGATATAGAGGATACGGCAGTGCCGTATCCCTACCATGATTAATTGTAGGGATACGGCAGCCAAGATATAGAGGATACGGCAGTGCCGTATCCCTACCATGATTAATTGTAGGGATACGGCAGCCAAGATATAGAGGATACGGCAGTGCCGTATCCCTACCATGATTAATTGTAGGGATACGGCACTGCCGTGTCCTGGCTGTGAGTAATATTAATTCCGAACTATGTCTTAAAATAATGTTACACTTGGTTTCTACTGAGTGCTGGCTGCTGACAAGTCCCACAAATTAATCCGTGGGGAAAATCCAAAATTGATGTGAGATATAATCACAAACATTTCGATCGCATAAAATGACAGGCGGGTAAAAAAAATGATAGTTATTGGCTACTTCTTGATTGCCTCAATCGTATTATTAGTTTGGTTTCACCGTTTTTGGAACGATACTTCCACGTCTAAAAAAGACTTGATATCTTGGGTAGCCTTACTGTTTTTGCCTCTTTTTTGGCCATTAGTTCTGCCTTTCTCCCTTTTGCAAATTAACAGCAAAAAGCCCGAAGTAGAAGCAGATCAATATGATGGAGAATCATAATTAATTATTGAGGTGAAAGTTCAGAGTGAATTCTATAACAGAATAAATGTTTTTTCTCGGTCATTGCTTCAATCTTTTTGTGGGCAGGGCTTTGGGCTGGTGGTGCGGGACTATTGCAAATTGTGTCTTAGCTCACTATTGTCTGGATGTCAACAGCAATTTGGCTGAGTTTCTAGTTCCGAGAGACTTGCAACTATGGACTACCACAGTCGATCGATTTTTGATTTTCGATTGAAGAAAGCAACTCTATGGCTGAATCCGAGGCGACAGATCCAATTGCTTGTGGTCGTTCTGGGGAGGGAATCTGAGCTGGTTTCAAAAATTTTGATTTTCGGGGAACTATTGGCAGAATTCAAAAGTCTGGTGAATTCAGACTATACTAACAGAGCGCAACTTGGTAACTGCCTTTTTTTGGGGGCGATCAGACAATTTGCGATCGACATTACCGAAATCTCAGGACTGAGCGATTAATTTATCACGCTTGGCTAAAGCGTGAAAGCTTACCGAGGGATAACCGCTCCCATGCTCCCGATGAAGTAAGAAGCAAATGCCTAGGCTTGTCTAGTATTTGTATAGCAGTAAGACCATCATCGACGCTTTGTGTCGATCGCCCTTTTGGTGTTCGTAACGTGGCATCGGTCGTTAAGACGAGAAACCTCAAAGACGAATCAAACTGTCCTAATCTTGGTGTTAGTTGGAAGCCCCAACCATAGCTAAGTTTAGTTGAGGTAGTTCACGTGACAGCCTATAGCAGATAGGTAAATTAGAGTCTCAACCGATGTCCGGCTTCATTTTTTTGAATCCGTTTGGAGGGAAAAGTGTATTGTATAAAAATGATTCATCTAGGAGGAGTGTAAATGACACAGGTTACTAATCCAACGACCCCAGCAAGTTCAGCACCTAATACCCAGGGCGGACTTGATATTAGAGGTGTCGCAGGCGACAACAGGCTGAATGCTGGCACTGGCAACGACAACGTGCAAACAGGGCGTGGCAATGACATTATTTCTGCTGACGCTGGCAATGACACTGCACGTGGTGGTAAAGGTAACGATTTCGTTGATGGTGGCGCCGGTAATGATGTCCTCTCTGGGGATGCCGGAAACGACACTGTAGCTGGCGGTGCTGGAGATGACGCGATTTATGGAGACACTCCCTCGCGTTCAGGCGGTGGCAATGATGTGATCGGCGGTGGCGACGGTAATGACCTCATCTTCGGCCAGGCTGGCAATGATGTGCTCAATGGCGACGCTGGCAATGACGTCCTCTGGGGTGGTAAAGGTGCTGACACTATCAACGGTGGTGCTGGCAACGACACGATCTCTGGAGACGGTGGCACCGATCTTCTGACTGGTGGTGCTGGCAGCGATACCTTCTACTTTGCTTCTATTGGAGGTAGTGATATAGACACGATCACTGACTTTACCCCAGGCGAAGACAAGATTCGCATGAAGCAAGGCGGTACATTGGCTATATTGGGCACCGCCGTAGATGCTACCGAGTTTGTGGTGATTACTGATAACGCACAACTGACCGCAGCAGCAAATGCGAACAAGGTGATTTACAACTCCGCAAGTGGTCTTCTGTACTTCAACAACGCTGGTAATGCGGTGCCTGTCGCTCAGTTGACACCTGGACTGACTATCGGCACCAGCAACTTCGAGTTGTTCTAAAACAATTGATGATGGTGGGACAGGAATCGATCGCAGATCAATTGCTGTTCCCACACAGTTTTGAGTTTTGGTTTATCAAAGTGTCACTCTGCCACGCGCAGGGTGACATTTTTATGTATTATTGAAAGAATTCTGATATTTTTAATACTATTAGTCCTGAACGCACGGATAATAAGCTGTGGAGCATTTAAAATAGTATTGTAGGGTGCGTCAGCCCCCAGCGTTTCCCTTGCCTCATAAGCGATCGAGCTGACGCACCCTACAGACCTAAAAAGATAGCCAAGAACAGGCAGGATGCCTGTTCCACAATCAAGACATATTTGTGTATTTTTCCAGTCGTCAAGTCTAGTTACGAAAAATGAGTATTCAAGAATATATCCGGTTGGCCCAGGGCTATTTGGCTCAGGGGAAATGGACGGAGGCGATCGCAAATTGTCACCAATGGATTAAACTACAGCCTGATTCGGCGGCTGCTTACACGACTTTGGGAGAAGCTATCGAAGCTGGTGGCGATGTGAATGAGGCTTGGAGAAGCTATCTCAAAGCTTTGGAAATTTCACCGCTGTTTGTGAGGGCTCATGTTTGCCTCGGTCTGTTATATAGTGAGTATAATTGGCTGGATGAAGCGGTTGTTCACTACCAACAGGTTCTGGAAATTAAACCCAATTGGGCAGAGTTACACTACAATCTCGCCAATGTATTTCATAAGCAGGGAAATTTGACGGCGGCAATTGATAGCTACCGAAATGCGATCGCCCTGAAACCAAATTATGCTGATGCTTACTACAATCTCGGAGTTTTGCTGAATGAGAATAATCAGTTAGAAGCGGCGATTGATGCTTATGAGGAAGTAATTGCGATCGCTCCAAACTATTTGAAGGCCTATAGTAATTTGGGCTGTGTTTTAGTTAAGCAGGAAAAGGCACAAGAGGCGATCGCAATTTATGAACGGGCGATCGCAATTAAGCCAGATTGGGCGACGCTTTATAATAATTTGGGTCAGGTTTTGCTTGACAAAAATCCCGATCGGGCGATCGCAGCTTACCATAAGGCGATCGAGTTAGAGCCAGATCTGGTTTTGGCTCATTACAATCTGGGGAAAGCGTGGCAAATACAGGGTGAACATTCTGTGGCTGTTGTTTGTTTCGATCGCGTGGTTGAGCTGAATCCTGACTATATTTCGGGCTATACAGACGCTGGCTTTTCTTTGATGGCTTTGGGCAAAATTGCGGAAGCATTGCCTTATTTTGCCAAAGCGATTGCTCTCAAGCCTGATTTTGTTGAGGCTTACTGCGATTTGGGAGAAAGCCAGAATTTTGCTCAAGATGATGATGATGAATTCTCAAAGGCGATCGCAGCTTGTGGTAGATTTTTGCAAGCATTAACGGGAAGGAAGTTCGGCAACGGATTATGTAACGGATTTAACGGATTTAAACGGATTACCAATTTCCAATTCCCGATGCCCGATGCCCAATTCCCGATGCCCGATTTTCAATTGGAAATTGGTGAAATTTGCGATAACTTAGCAGAAATTTACTGGCATTTAGGGAATGCTTTAACAGAATACGGCGGCTATGAAGCGGCTACAGCTTACTATCAAAAAGCTTTACAAATTCAGCCGAAAAATACAGAGCTTTACTCGCGACTAGGCAATTCTTTGGTCAAGCAAAAGCGGTTAGATGCCGCAATCTTAGTTTACCACATGGCTTTGGCAATTCAACCGGCTCAACCGCAAGTTTATTTTGAGTTGGCGAAAGTGCTGGAAAGACAAGGCTCTTTGGAACGAACTCTCGATTATTATCAAAAGGTTTTAGAGTTGCAATCGCATGGGTATTCACAGCCGCAACTATCGAAACAAAATCATGGTATAGAATTTGCATTAAATGCGATCGAACTTCCCCAAGGTATTTATTTATCGACGTGGGATTGGCTGGTTGCTGCTAAGTTAAATGCTGGTAATTATGTGGAAATAGTTTGGAAATATGCACCAGAAGCAAGTACCGAAAATATTCCCAATGCCCAATGCCCAATGCCCAATGCCCAATGCCCAATGCCCAATTCCGATTGTGGTGGTTTAACTTGTGGGTTGTGTTTGCAGCGACTTTCTAAGTGGTTCGATCCGATACATTTGGGTTGGGGAGTTTGCCGTTTGTCTAACTCTCAACCGCTACCCGTGGAGTCGCCGAAGACTTTCGTTGCTGCAATTCCTGATGGGCGAGTTTGGATTGTACCACAGGAAAATTATTGGCTGATTTGTAAGGCGATCGCAGTTATTACTCCTGATAACTATTTGTTGGCTGATGTGTCTAGAGATTATCCGGGATTTTTGCCTGGATGCGAAAGGCATGATGTCAGAAAACATAGTGTTTTTAACTTAGAATCATTTCCACCTTTGAAGCAGATTGAAGGTAGTGTGGCGGTGCTTTCTGGTTTGTCGGGAAATGTCTATTTTCACTGGATGGTGGATGTTTTGCCGAGGATTGAATTACTGCGACGCAGTGGTAGGGATTTGACGGAGATTGACTGGTTTTTGGTGAATAGTTGTCAGCATCAATTTCAGCGGGAAAGTCTCAGGATTCTGGGGATTCCAGAGGAAAAAGTCTTGGAGAGCGATCGGCTACCTCACATTCAAGCCACTGAGTTGATTGTACCATCTTTTGCTGGATATTTGGGCTGGCCTTCTGGATGGGCGATCGATTTTTTGAGGCGGGAGTTTCTCAAGGGAATTATACCTAGTTATAACTATCCAAAACGGATTTATATCAGCCGTAGCAAAGCTAGATATAGACGAGTTTTGAATGAGGCAGATGTCGTTGAGGTATTGGAGGGATTTGGCTTTGTTTCTATTTTACCTGAATCTATGTCTTTGCTGGAGCAAATTGCCTATTTTTATCATGCTGAGGTGATAGTTGCCGCCCACGGTAGCGGGTTGACAAATACGATTTTCTGTCAGACTGGAACTAAAGTAATTGAGTTAATGTCCCCTCATTATATCAGTCATTATTACTGGGGAAGCAGTCAATATTTGCAGTTGGAACATTACTTTTTAACTGGCGAGGCTTTTGAATGCTATCCTATTAGACAGTTGATGTATCAAAATTCGCTTACAGAGGATATTTTGGTGAACTTGAGTTCGCTAAAACGGATGGTTGAAGTGGTTGGTTTGGGTTAGTTGGTGTCTGGAGTTGTGGAAATTATGCGTTTGATGGAAAAGATGGAAAAAGCAGCCGTTGATTTGAGTCAGCAAGCAGAGGTTTATTTAGCTGAAGGTAGGTTAAATGAGGCGGTGGCTGCGTGTGAGTCAGCGCTGAGAATTCAGCCGAATTTGGCGACAGCTTGTCAGACTCTGGGAAAGGTGATGGAGGTTCGAGGTGAAATCGAGCAAGCTAAGCAGTGGTATGAAGCTGCGATCGATCGCGATCCCAATTTACCAGAAGTTTACGCTAATCTCGGCAGTTTATATTCTCAGCTCAAACAGTGGGAAAAGGCGATCGCAGCTTGTGAAAAAGCAATTTCCCTCTCACCGAACTTTGCTGAGGCTTACCGACAGTTAGGGCGAGTTTGGACGCAGTTGCAAAAACGCGAAACAGCCACAGAGTGTTGGTATCAAGCTTTTAAGATTGAGCCGAATTGGGCTACGGCTGAGGAATACGTCAGTCTGGGAAATCATCTAGTTGAACAAGAAAAGTTCGATCGCGCGATCGAGTGTTATTCCCAGGCAATTCAAATCGATCCAACCTTTTCCATAGCTTATCATAATTTGGGGGAAATGCTGTTTCGTGAAAAAAGATGGGAAGATGCGATCGCCAATTATCGAAAAGCTATTGAAATCAATCCAAATGCCTTTGAATCTTACCACGGTTTGGGTAAAACTTGGGCAGTTCAAGGAGAATTAGATCGGGCAATCGCCTGTCACCGCAAAAGCATCGAAATCAATCCAAATTACGCTCGTGCTTGTCTGAGTTTGGGCAATGTTTTGGTGCAAAAGGGCGAGTTTGATACTGCAATTAACTGTTACCATCAAGCGATTAACATTAACGGCAATTCAGCTTGGGCTTATAATTATTTAGGCGAAGCTTTGGCTCAAAAAAAGCTATGGCAAGAATCTATTATTTGTTACCACAAAGCGATTGAATTAAATCCAAGTATTCCTTGGTTTTACATCAATTTGGGAATTGCCTTAACTTGCGAAAAATCTTGGAATCAAGCTGTGGCGGCTTATCTCCATGCAATTCAGCTTCAGCCGAATTTGACTGGAATTAATCAAAGATTGGGATATGTTTTGCGGAAGCTGAGCGAATCGAGTTTAGATAACACAATTCTCAGTTATTGTCAAGGTATTGAGGTACTTGCCAATGGAAAAACATACCACAAATTGCTGGGAATTGAGTTGGATGGAATGGAGTTTTATCTAAACTTAGGCAATAGTTTAGCTAACCAGAAACAGTTGGAAGGTGCGATCGTCTTTTATAGCATGGCGCTGCAAATCGAACCAAACGCTGCGGAAGTTGTCGCTAAACTGGATGAGGCGCGCCGGAAACAGCAGGAGTTATATGCACAAATTGCCAGTTATCGTCACAAAATTGCGATCGCCCCGAATGATTCTCAAGCCTACAACGATTTAGGAAACATTCTACCACAATTAGGCGAATTGGAGGAAGCGATTGTCTGTCACCAAAAAGCCAGCGAATTGAGAGGTTGGGTTGAATGTGCGACGAAAGATTACCAGTTTACGCAAGATTGGTTCACTCACAATATCCCTATTTGGAAGCGACATTTGCAGCAGTTTAAGGGAATGCCAGAATTTCAAGTGGTGGAAATCGGCAGTTTTCAGGGAATGTCGGCTTGCTGGCTATTGGATAATATTTTAACTCATCCCACAGCAAAAATTACTTGCATTGATTTGTATTTCCAACAAGATTTTAAGGGTAATATTGTCAAAACTGGTGTAGCAGAGCAAGTCATTGAATTAGAAGGCTATTCTCAAGATTTATTAGTTAATTTGACTTCGGAATATTACGATATTGCTTATGTTGACGGCTGTCACAAACCCACCAGTGTTTTGCAAGATGCAATTTTATCTTGGAGGTTGGTGAAAGTTGGGGGATTGATGATTTTTGATGATTACGAATTTACGTTTCCCGACAGCCCGGAGCAAGATACTAAAATCGGCATCAATCTTTTCTTGGAGATGTTTGCAAGTCAGTTAGAAGTAGTTCATCAAGGCTATCAACTGATTGTCAAAAAAACTGACAATAAAAAATTGGGGGAAGAGCAAGCACTTTTGTCTCAAGGCTGGGAAAAGTTGGGGGATATTGCGGCAAATACGGGTTATGCGGATGAGGCGATCGCACGCTATCAAACAGCAATTAAAATTAAGTCAGGAACCTACTCACTTTACCACAAGTTGGGTAAAGTTTTGCAAAAAAAAGAACTGTTCGACGAAGCTCTCAGTGCTTACAGACAGGCAATTCAATTGAATCCAAATTTCAGTTGGGCTTACCACTATTTGGGCGAGACTTTGCAGGCTATTGAGGAATATGCTGATGCTGCTACTGCTTACCACAAAGCAATTGAGTTAAATCCCGATTTTTGTTGGACTTACAGCAGTTTGGGTGATGTGTTGATGGAGCTAGCTCAGTTGGAAGAAGCTGCTGTTGCTTACCGCAAAGTCATTGAATTGAATCCTGATTTTTGTTGGGCTTATGACAAGTTGGGTAAGGCTTTGATTGCGGTGGAAAATTGGGGGGAAGCGGAGGTTGCTTATCGCAAAGCTGTTGAGT
The DNA here is from genome assembly GCF_002412335.2 of Tychonema bourrellyi FEM_GT703. Taxonomy (GTDB): domain Bacteria; phylum Cyanobacteriota; class Cyanobacteriia; order Cyanobacteriales; family Microcoleaceae; genus Microcoleus; species Microcoleus bourrellyi. The sequence continues at coordinate 18,649 of NZ_NXIB02000016.1, read as the reverse complement.
TGAATCCTGAGTTTTGTTGGCTATATAATAGTTTGGGAGAAGTGCTGGAAGAGCAAGAAAAGTGGCCCGAAGCTGCGGCTGCTTTTCGCCGTGCTGTTGATTTGTCGCCGGATACTATTTGGCTATACAAAAAGTTGGGTGATGCTCTCCGAAAACAAGGGGAATTAGAAAGTGCGATCGCAATTTATGAAAAAGGCATCAATCTGGAACCAAAATCCTGTTGGTGTTACGAAGGATTGGGTTTAACTTTAATTGCCAAACAGCAGTGGGAACCGGCAATAACTCATTTAGTTCAAGCACTGCAAATTCAACCAGATTTGTTTGAAGTTTACGACAATATCGGTTATGCTCTGGAACAACAAGGAGAAGTCGATGAGAGCGATCGCGCAAAATGCAGTAATCAAATCTTACCATTAAGTGTATTGCAAAAATATTGTGGATTTACAGAGGATTTGGCAATTGCAGCAGAGTCAAATCCGAACATTACTTGTATTGACATCTATCCGGCAAGTCAAATCAACTTATTAGCCTCCAAAACTACCGACAGCAGCAACAGATTTTGGGCGAACCAAACTCATACCAGAAAAGCTTTTGTCGCTATACTACCAAAAGGACGAGCTTGGGCAGATGTCGTGACTACCGCCGTCATTACTTCAGACAACAAACTTGTTGGTGATATTTCAATGGGTTGTGCTGAATTAGTCATCACTTCCGACAAATTGCCTCCCATTGAACACATCGATGGAAATGTGGCTTTTTTATCAGCACGTTGGGGTGGAGCCGCTTATTTTCATTGGATGTTTGATGTCATGACTCGATTTGACCTTTTGCAAAGAAGTGGGTTAATAGAAAGCATAGATAAGTTTGTTGTCAACGCCTGCGATTCTGCCTATCAAAAAGAAACTTTAAATACTTTAGGAATTCCCGAACATAAGATTTTAGAAAGTCGTTGTAATCTCCACATTACAGCAGATAAATTAATAGTACCGTCAATTTCTTATGATGGAGCCGGAGCAGTTTCTAAATGGAAATGTGACTATCTTAAACAAGCTTTCTTAACTGAACAACAGCCCATAAAAAGTGATTATTCAGAACGAATTTATATCAGTCGGGAACAAGCATCTTATCGTCGAATTGTCAACGATAAAGAAGTAATGAGTTTCCTAGAAAAATTTGGGTTTCGTAGTGTCCAACTGGAAACGATGTCGGTAGCGGAACAAGCAGCGTGTCTGGCTGCTGCTAAAGTAGTTATCTCACCTCACGGAGCTGGCTTGACTAATCTAGTTTTCTGCTCTCCGGGAACTAAAATAATTGAGATTTTTTCTCCGATTTATGTTCCAAGTTGTTATTGGATGATTAGCAATTTGTGCGGCTTGGAACATTACTATTTAATTGGTGATTTGTTTGATGACGGAATTATTAAAAAACCTGTACATAAAAATATGCAGTTGGATTTGAAATCGCTGGAGAAGTTAATGAATCTTGCAGGAGTTTTGCATGAATAATGAGTACCATAATTTGGGTAATGCCCTGCAAGAAAGTGGGAAATTTGATGAGGCTGTGATTGCGTACCAAAAAGCTGTTGAATTGAATCCCGATTTTTCGTGGTCTTACCACTGTTTGGGCGATGTTTTGGTGAAACTTGAACGGTGGGAGGAATCTATCGTAGCGTACAACAAAGCTGTTGAGTTAAATCCTGAATTTTCGTGGTCTTATCACAATTTGGGCGATGTTTTGCTCAAGCTAGAACAATGGGAGGATGCTGCTGCTGCTTACCGCTGCGAAATTGAACTTAAGTCGGATTTTGCTTGGTCTTTCGGCAATTTAGGCGATGCTTTGATTCAGCTAAAAAAGTGGGATGAAGCGATTAATGTGTATTTAAAAGCTATTGTAATTGACCGAAATTTGCCGGAAATCTACGAGAAGTTAGGTTATGTTCTCCGACAAACAGAGTCTGATTTGAATTCTGTGTTTCAACAATGTCAATTGCCACTTGTACCGGAAAATCGCGAGTTTTATTTGGATTTAGGGAGAAGTTTAGCACGGTGCGATCGCCCAAAAAGCGCAATTATCTTTTTTAAACTACTCTTGACAAATGAGCCAAATTGTGATATGTGGGCGGCGCAATTAGGGGAGTTTTTGCAGGAACAAGAAAAGTGCGATCGCGCTTTAGCCTCATGTCGCGCAACTGTCGCCCAAAAACCTGATGATTGCTGGTCTTATTACAACTTAGGTGCTGTTTTAAGCCATCAAAAAAAGTGGGATGAAGCGGCGACTTCGTTCTTGAAAGCAATAGAAATAAATCCCGATTTCTATTGGTGGTTTTATTACAATTTGTGGGAAGTTTTGGTTAAGCAAAATAAGCTGGATGAAGTCGCGAGTTTGTATCGCGGAGTTGTGGAAGCTCAACCGGAGGCTTTTTGGCCTTATTTGAATTTGGGGGAAGCTTTGACGAGACAAGGCAAAATTGAGGAGGCAATTTGCTGCTATCAAACTGTTAGTTATCAGCAAACTTTTGGAGCTATTATCAGTAAGGACACAGGCAAGATGCCAGTGCCACAAAATACACAAGACACAGGCAAGATGCCTGTGCTACAAAATACAGTAAAAGTTCCTGATTTTATAATTATTGGTTCCCAGCGGTGCGGCACGACTTCTCTGTACACTTATTTAGCTCAACACCCGCAAATTTTGACTCCGATTAAAAAGGAAATGGATTTTTTCTCGTGGCACTTTGACAGAGGGATTGATTGGTATTTGGCTCATTTTCCGCCAATGCCAGTCGGGGAGCAATTTTTGACTGGCGAAGCAAGTCCGAGCTATTTTGACTCTCTGGCAGCACCGGAACGTCTCTACAGCGCGTTTCCAGAGGTGAAGCTTGTGGTGCTTTTGCGAAATCCGGTCGATCGCGCTATTTCTCAATTCTACCGCTTGACTGAGTTAAATTGGGAAGTGCGATCGTTCGATCGGGCAATTAGCGATGAAATTGCACGATTGGCTCAAAATCCAGCATACATTATTGGCGAGGAACCAGGGAATTATTTAGCTCGCGGCAGGTATATACAATTTATCAAAAACTGGCTGGATTTCTTTCCGAAAGAACAGTTGTTGATTTTGAGAAGCGAAGATTTTTATGCAGGCGCGGCGACAACTGTTAAACAAGTTTTAGAATTTTTAGATTTGCCGGAATATCAATTGCCAGAATACCAAAATGCTAATCCAGGTTCTTATCAGCCTATCAGTGATTCGATGCGCGATCGGTTGAGTGATTATTTTAGACCTTACAATCAGGAATTAGAGGATTATTTGAGGCGGAAATTTGATTGGGAATAAGATAAGACGGCGGTTGAAACCGCCGTCTGCTAAAATTATAACAACTTGTAAGGAGGTAATACCGATGCTGACAATCGAGCTAGATACATTACTTAAGGAACAAGCACTCCAGCGCCAAGATCCTGAAGAGCGCTACATCACGGATAGGGTGAACTGGGAAGAATACGAGACACTGCTGGAGCGAATTGGAGATGCTGCGGGATATCGAGTTACTTATTTAGATGGAGTTTTAGAAATTATGTCACCTTCTCGTCGCCATGAAAATGGTAAAAGTCGCATTGGAAATCTACTAGAAATTTATTTTGTAGAAGCTGACATCGAATATTTCCCTTTTGGGTCTACAACTCTGCGACAAGAGGAAAAAAGTGGCGGTACGGAGCCGGATGAAGCTTACTGTATTGGCACTGATAAAGAATTTCCCGATTTGGTAATTGAAGTGATTGTTACCAGTGGCAGTATTAATAAACTAGAGCTGTATAGAAGGTTGAATGTGCCAGAGGTTTGGTTCTGGCGAAATGACCGATTTTCTATCTACCATTTGCGAGAAGAGATTCCGGTTGAATTTGTGTCGAACTGGGGTTATGAACTAATCCAAAACAGCGAGTTACTGCCTGAACTTGATATCGAGATGTTGACAGAATGCGTGAAAAATCCTCACCCGCTAGCAGCAGCAAAGGCATGGAGACAGAATTTGCTGCTACCTTAAACAGCAATTTTTCAATCTTCTCCATTCCCAAACTGTCGCCAAGACAAGGCACTGACTGTCCCGCGCCCCGGAGTCCCAGCAAAAAACCCACTCCCTCTTGACAAGTCATACTCGTTATGAGTACGATTAGGAGAGCAAGTGAATTTAACCCAAATACCAAAGGACTCAAAATCATGCTGCCGAACAAAGAAGGTCAAAGAGTACCAACTGTCACCTTTCGCACCCGCAAAGATAACGAATGGGTTGATGTCACCACCAATGATTTATTTGCAGGCAAAACCGTAGTAGTATTCTCCCTACCAGGAGCATTTACTCCTACTTGTTCTTCAACGCACCTCCCTGGCTACAACGAATTAGCGAAAGTTTTCAAAGCAAATGGTGTCGATGAAATCGTTTGTATTTCTGTCAATGACACATTTGTGATGAACGAATGGGCAAAAGACCAAGAAGCGGACAATGTGACATTAATTCCCGACGGTAACGGCGAATTTACTGAAGGTATGGGAATGCTGGTTGACAAGACAGATTTAGGTTTTGGCAAACGGTCTTGGCGCTATTCTATGGTAGTGAAAGATTGTGTAGTTGACAAAATGTTTATTGAGCCGGAGGAACCTGGTGATCCTTTCAAGGTGTCTGATGCTGATACGATGCTCCACTACATTAACTCGGCAGCGGCTAAGCCCAAAGTTGTTTCTTTGTTTACTAAAGTCGGCTGTCCTTTCTGCGCCCGCGCTAAGGCAATGTTGACTGAAAAGGGCTTGGATTATGAAGAAATAGTTTTGGGTCAAGATATCACAACTCGATCGCTCCGAGCCGTAACTGGGGCAACAACTGTGCCACAAGTATTTATCGATGGCAAGTTGATTGGTGGTTCCGAAGCCCTAGAATCTTATTTGGCTGCTAGTTAGGGAAAAATACCTAATTCCCCTTCCGTGTCAGGAAGGGGCGAAAAAGTAGCAAAAATATCGATCGCCCGATCGAGCCACGATCGTGTCACAATTAGTGATGAAGTAAGATCAAAAAATCAGACATGGGAGTGACCGATCGTGGATTTAAGCCTTGTAGCATCAAATCTCTTAAATCCACCCGTATTAGCTTTTTTTATGGGAATGCTGGCAGTTTTTCTGAAATCTGATTTAGAAATTCCAGCACCAATCCCCAAACTGTTTTCACTGTACCTGCTATTTGCGATCGGATTTAAAGGTGGCGTCGAACTGGCAAAAAGCGGCTTTAACCAGCAAGTCGCATTGACAATTCTGGCAGCGATGTTGATGTCAGCACTTGTACCAGTCTATACTTTCTTTATACTGAGAATTAAACTAGATGCCTACAATGCAGCGGCAATTGCAGCCACCTATGGTTCAATCAGTGCAGTAACATTTATCACCGCAACTTCCTTTCTCACAGAACAGGGAATTGACTTTAACGGCTACATGGTAGCAGCCCTAGCATTAATGGAATCCCCAGCAATTATCGTCGGGCTAATTCTTGTCAGTGTCTTCGGTGGCGGGGAAGAAGGAAAACGCGATATAGTTTGGTCAGAAGTGCTGCAAGAATCATTCCTAAACAGTTCAGTATTTCTGCTGATTGGTAGCCTAATTATGGGCATCCTCACAGGAGAACACGGTTGGGAAGTTATGAGCCCGTTTACTCAAGATTTGTTTTACGGCGTTCTGACTTTTTTCTTGTTAGATATGGGACTGGTAGCCGCCAGCAGAATTAAAGATTTGCAAGAAGCAGGAGTTTTTCTGATCGGTTTTGCAATCCTAATTCCCATAGTTAACGCAGTAATTGGTTTGGTAATAGCGAAATTAATTGGAATGCCACAGGGAGACGCTTTGCTGTTTTCGGTATTGTGTGCGAGCGCTTCTTACATAGCAGTACCCGCAGCCATGCGCCTAACTGTTCCCGAAGCTAACCCAAGTCTTTATATTTCAACGGCCTTAGCAGTGACGTTTCCGTTTAACATCATTGTAGGTATTCCCGTCTATTTATACGGAATCAATATGTTTTGGAGGTGAGATGATGGAGTCGGTTAAAAGGATAGAAATTATAGCTCATTCAGTTGAGTTGGGAAAGATTTTGGATGGTTTAGATAAAGCTGGCGTCCAAGGTTATTCGGTGATTCGTGATGTCGCTGGAAAAAGCACCAGGGATCATGTTTCCCGCGATTCATCAATGACGATGCTGGATAATATTTATGTGCTGGCTTTTTGTGAACCCGATCAAGTATCAGCAGTTGCAGAAAATATTAGACCAGTTCTCAATAGGTTTGGTGGGTCATGTTTTATTTCGGATGCGGTGGAATTGCTAATTACTAGGTGTGTTGGGTAGTTATTGGGCATGGGGCATGGGGCATGGGGTATTGGCAGTTGTTAGTAGTCGTCAACAGTCAACAATTCCCAATTACCAATTACCAATCACCAATTCCCAATTCCCAATCACCAATTCCCAATTCCCAATTCCCAATTACCAATTCCCAATTACCAATTCCCAATTACCAATTCCCAATTACCAAATTCTTAAGAGATAGAAAAGATTAAGTTGTACCAATGGGTTGCCGTGGTAAATTCTAACGCACAAGTTGCGATCGAGATAGCGATATTTTCAACAGGAGTTTAAATCATGGCTACCCTAAAAGTTGGTATCAACGGATTTGGTCGCATTGGACGGCTAGTCATGCGTGCCGGCATCAAAAACCCCAACATCGAATTTGTCGGTATTAATGACTTAGTTCCGCCAGACAACCTGGCTTACCTGTTCAAATACGACTCCACCCACGGCATTTACGATGGCGAAGTTGAAGCCACAGCAGATGGCATTATTGTTGACGGAAAATTCATCCCCTGTACGTCAATCAGAAATCCGGCGGAATTACCTTGGGCTAAATGTGGCGCGGATTATGTTGTAGAGTCTACGGGATTGTTTACCGATTTTGCGGGCGCATCAAAACACTTGACGGCGGGAGCAAAACGAGTAATACTTTCAGCACCGACAAAAGACCCTGAAAAAGTAGCTACATATTTAGTAGGCGTCAACCATCACAAATTTGACCCTGCAAAAGATACTGTTGTTTCTAATGCTAGTTGCACTACAAACTGTTTAGCACCTATTGCCAAAGTTATTAATGATAATTTTGGTTTGGAAGAAGGTTTAATGACGACTGTTCATGCGATGACAGCTACTCAGCCTACTGTAGACGGGCCGAGTATTAAAGATTGGCGGGGCGGACGGGGTGCTGGTCAAAATATCATTCCATCTTCTACTGGTGCGGCGAAAGCTGTTACTTTGGTGTTGCCAGAATTAAAGGGGAAATTGACGGGGATGGCTTTCCGTGTACCAACTCCCGATGTGTCTGTAGTAGATCTTACTTTCAAAACGGCGCAGGAAACTAGCTATAAGGAAATTTGCGAGGCAATGAAAAAAGCTTCGGAGGGCGAACTCAAAGGCATTCTCGGCTATACTGAGGACGCGGTGGTTTCGACGGATTTTCAAGGCGATGCGCGATCGAGCATTTTCGATGCGGGTGCGGGAATTGAACTGAATTCTAAGTTTTTCAAAGTCGTTTCTTGGTATGACAACGAGTGGGGTTATTCTAACCGGGTGATTGATTTGATGTTGTCGATGGCCCAGAAAGACGGAATTTTGAATAATTAATTTTTTGTGGGGTAGCATTTTGGGCGGGCTAGAAGCCCACCCCACAAGCAGATTCTTTCCTTCTTCCTTCTTCCTTCTTCTATATGTCTGAATTGCCACCTCTCAACAACGAAACTATTTGGTCTATCCTCAACGAAGAAATCGACGATGCCGCTGTCAATCGCTTAGTTTGGCAATATCTCGGCTATCGCTACGATGCGGAGACTGGGATCTGGAACAGTGCTAATGTTGCCGAGGAGTGGCGTCTAGAGTATCCTGAACCGCCGGATTTTATCGATTCTAGACCCGCAACGGTGAAATTGACTCGATCGATCATTTCAGAAAACAAGCAGTTGCTGAAGGAAAAATTGGGCTTTCAAGGCTATAAAATTGGAGAATTCGGGCCGAGACAGACTCGCAGGGCGACGATGGCTAATTGGTTGATGGGTTTTATATCTAAAATTGACTGACATCAGGCTGTTGTTTGAACTATTCTGGAATCGGAACAAAACAACTGTGAGAAAAATTTATGAAAACAACCCGGATGTCTCGATTAACAACCATTTCCCTTGCTGCACTAATGCTAGCAGGTGTTTCGGTAAATGCGATCGCCACACCAGCCACCACCCAACCCACAACCCTCCAAACGGCCCAAGCTACTGCGAAAAAACGCCTTGTCGTGATGGACTTCGACTACGGCACTACCAACAGTTACTATAGCTCCTACAGAGGAGTCGGCGCAGCCAAAGGCATCAGCGAACTGCTAATCAACGAACTGGTGAACAATGGCACTTATACTGTAGTCGATCGCAGCAAAATCGAACAAGCCCTCAAAAAGCAAAATCACACAGGTGCGATAGATGCCGGCACCGCAGCAGAAATTGGCAAACAATTAGGAGTTGATGCCGTACTCATCGGCACTATTACCAAGTTTAATGTTGACAAACAATCCGGCGGTGGCAGTTTTATGGGAATCGGCGGCGGTTCAAGCAAAACCAAAGCCATCGTTCAAATTGATGTCCGGTTAATTAGTACCGCTTCGGGAGACATTCTGGCCACCGCCAAAGCAGTCGGAGAAGCCGATCAAAGCGATTCTAGTATCTCGATCAGGGGTATCGGAGGCAATTCCAGTAGCAATAATGAAGATTCGCTTTTGAGCGCCGCCGTTGATAAAGCGGTATCACAAATGGTGACTAAACTTGCAGAATTATCTAAGAAATTAGGTTAGCAATCTATCATATCATTTCCGGTTGCATCGGCATGATTATCAACAGTTAACATTTAACAGTTAACAGTTAACTGTTAACTCAAATTTCAAAAGAATTGAATTAGCTAGAAAGGCGACGCTTCAGCCATGTTTTGCCTGTTCTTGCTGCTGCTACCAATTGCCTGATCCCAGGTATACGGTCAAACCACGGATTAGGATAAATGTCACTACGGGAACTCTTTTGCCACCCCAGATTTGGAGAAGCAATCAAGGTGACAACATCGGGATTTTGAGCTCGGAAAGTAGAATAAGCACCGTCAAGGTGCATTGGGCCACCATCAGGATGTCCCGGAGGTCGCTGTTGCAGTTCTTCTAGAAAGTGCAAGAGACGATCAAAAATCTTACCATTTACAGCATAAAAATGAGTAGTCATCACCCCCTCAGAAAAGGGAACAAGGGTGACAGGAGACTTTTCTCCAACCTCTTCGACGTGTCCGAAATAGGCGAAATCCCAATCTTGCTGACACAGTTGTTCGACGATAATAGCTTCGTCTGTTCTAAACTTTGCTGAAATTTCTAGGTCGTCTTCTACAATCAGGATATTACTCAACCCCTGTTTTTTTGCCTGCTTCAGAATAGCGAGATGACTAGAAAAGCATCCCCTCGCCCCAATGCTGGGGAAACCTCCAGCTTCGTCGGGGCGGATTGCGGGAAATATCTCAACCTTATGGGGTGTGAGGGGCATTTCTGCTGACTCTAATTCCTTGACTATGAGTTGGTATCGGTCTTGTCTCTCAGGGAGATTTACTACATAAACTCCCTGGAAATAGTCTGTGATTTTTGTCATAGTTGATCTCGAATCAAGAAGTTGAGTAATGTTTGACTTCAGCGATACAAATTTTATTTTAGGTCTGTGTTTGCCTTAAATCATTCTATTTTTAGCAAACTGCATCTTCTATTTTACCAAACTTATGCAAATCTCCTCGGCAACATCTAGCACTGAAATTTTAATTGGCATTGGGATTTGAGTCAGAAACGAGACATTTTCCCGGTTGATTCGGTTTGACAACTGGGTTAGAGACTACCTTAAAGACAGCATCTTTTTCTTGAATCCATCCTGTTTCCCCCGCTTGTAACTTAGCTATTTCTAATGGAACAGTTGTTTTAGCTACGGGAGCAGGCGAGGTAGAAGAAGTAGTAGTAGAAACAGCGGGAGATTGATTGGTTTTTGGTTGAAAAACTCCCGAAAAATCTTTATGTGGCTTGGGTTTTGGAGAAGGAGATTCCACTATTTCAGGAATCGAACAAACTTTCAATTCCAACCAATTACCTTCCGGTTCAACCTGTTTGTTTATTACCTGTAAAACGCTACCCGCAGGGACTGTTACTTTTACATCCTCACCGATTTTTTTGAGCAAGTAAAAGGGATTGGCATCTTGTCCAGATTCCCCAACAGCAGAACTTTTAATTGCTAAAAATGAGCCTCTTTCTAAAGATTGAATCGGAGAAGGTAGAGTTTCTTGAGTTGTCTGTGGACTGCTTTGAGTATCAATTACACCGCGTTTACCGAAAATTGATTCCCCGGCAGTATCGATCGCTCGACCTACCGGAGGGATGAAAAAATAAGCAAATACTCCCCCCAAACCTAATAAAAATAGTATTTTCAGGAACAGCGAAAATGGATTTTTGCTTTGGTCGGGTAGCTGTAAAATCTCCGTTTTTGGTTCAGAATTACCATCATCAACAGTATTGCGATCGTTCAAATCCGTTGGCACATCCTCGCTGTCAGCAATTGGTTCGATCGGCTCTAAAGCTGCAATGGACAATTCTGTAAAACTATTGCTTTCCTCTCTCAAATATGCTTGACAGTGAATTAAACCAATAGTGACGTTATCGTGGCCATTTCTAGTATTGGCAATATCGATCAATCGATCGCGCGCCGCAGCCAGACCAATACTACCGTCCAGAATCGGCAAAATCTCCGTTTCCCAGCATTCCTCAACCCGGTCTTTATCGCTCAAACCGTCGGAACACAACAACAAAACGCAGTCTTCATCCACCGGAAAACGTTGCACTGTCGGGTGCAGAATGCTCGAAGAAGTAATCCCCAAGGCTTGAATCAGAGCACCCGCGGCCACCTGTTCCAAAGCATCCCGGTAAAGCGCGTAGCCCAAACGCACCTCGCGACAAGCCACATCGTCATCCAGAGTCACTTGATAGCAGCCAGTGCGAGTAATCAGATAAGCCCGACTGTCTCCGACATGGGCAACATAGAGCTCGTGGAGGTGGGCTAAAGCCATCACCAGGGTAGTTCCCATCCGTTGGCGACCTTGGCGGTGTTCGCTGTCGTTACGATTGGCAATTGCATCATTAGCAGCACAAGCCGCTCGTTCCAGCTTCGATATCAGACTCAGCGGCTCGTAAATATCCTTGTGGAGCACTACTTGCTGCAACTTTTTTCGGAGTACAGAAATTGCCAATTCCGAAGCAACTTCCCCGCCGTCTTGTCCGCCGATACCATCGCAGACGATCGCGCAAGCTTCCGCTCCCGGCGGAATCCCTTCGAGTACGGTGCCACTGGGGGGATAACAAGCATCTTCGTTGTGGGTTCGCGATCGACCTACATCTGTGCCCGTGGCAATTTCAACAGTGCGATCGTACCATCGGCCACACTTTACCAAAGCTGTATCCAATTGACCAATCAATTGTTCGCCATTGCGAACCTGACGGGCGACCATTTGTTGGCAGAGTTGACCCAAAAAATTCACGATCGCCGGGTGAGCATCATCCAGCCACTGCTGCCACAACTTGCCCAACTCGGACAAATTAGGTGGTTTGCGATCGGGTTCCAACTCCAGCAACCGCACCACAGGCCCTTCCACCCGCAGCAATTCAGGAGTCAACAGCGTCGAAGCCACGCCCTGAGTAATACAAGGCTGCCAAAGTTGGGCAATTTGCCACAGCCAATTAAGCTGGCGCATCGCCGAAGCCCCTTTCCACTCCTCGACCAATTTCGGCATCAACGTTTCAGTGACCTTCTTAATTGGCCCATTTTCCAGCAGCCAGATATCCCCCGAAAGCTGGCTCGCCTTGGCAGATACCACCCCGTATACTTGAGGTACGTGCAATTGATGGGCAAACAGTCTCAGATAAGGATTTATAAAGTTCGGGATGTCTTCGGGCAGTTCCGGTAACTGTTCGGGTTGAGTATCGATCAGAAGCCGATCGCGCTTGACCAAATAGCGACCAGCGATCACATCGCCCGGCCGACAGGTTTTTATCCCTTCACCTAAAGCCCATAAGTAGTTTTTTGGCACAGAGTTTTGCATAAGGTTCCTAGACGCCTTTGGGCCCAGTGCTGATCTGAACTATTTTAGCGCTTGAACCTGGACGGGTGTCTTAATACTGACAAGTCGTATTTTACCACGCTAAAACACAGTGTTAACATGATTCGGCACCATGCCAATTTTCCAATAGACATCTCCCAAAAAGCTTGTCAAGAACAGGCAGGATGCCTGTTCCACAATAATTATGGGAGATGTCTAATAAATTTCAGCGCTCAAGGGAACTGAGATATTACACTGAGTCTGATGGTAAGATGCAGATTCATAGAAATTAACTCAGCCTACGGGAATCAAAATATCAATTCTGCGTTGGCTCGATCGGGCGCTCAGTGCATCGAGCCCCAATTTCCCAAGTAAAGTTTAATGTCACCCGCCTCTCCAAATTGTTGAGTATTTAGCCATGCCCCAACAGGAATCCAGCGCCTTTCCAGAAAATTTTCCCGACCCGAAACTTCCGGCCGCAGTTGAGGTAGACGAAATGCTGACCAGGATTAAGCATTCTCACGGTCATTACTACAAAGTGATGAATCTTGAGGTTTGGGCGCTAGTGGAAACGCTCGATCAGGTGTTTCCGGGCGCTTGGGGTCACTTTATGGCTAACCGCCAAGTTGCGGTGAAACAGTTTTTGCAGCGATCGCGCGATCCCAACTCTTCAGTTGATGCTGAGGAGGTGGAGGACAAGGAAGAAAGAAGCAGGAAACAGGAAGAATCATAAAACCAGCTTCTCCCCATCTCCCCCAGGGCTGTTTCATTCTCGGTTGATGGGGAGATGAGGAGAGGGGGAGATGAGGAGAGGGGGAGATGGGGAGAGGGGGAGATGAGGAGAGCGGGAGATGAGGAGAGCGGGAGATGAGGAGAGCGGGAGATGAGGAGAGGGGGATATGGGGCGATCGCCAGAACCCCTAGAACGATAAATTTTTAAGCTTTTCAGTCATCCCTCCGATTCCCTTCTCCCCCTCTCCTTCTCCCCCTCTCCTTCTCCCCCTCTCCCATAGGTGTCAACTTAAGCCTGAAAGCCTTGGTATCTCTCGTTCATAGCCAAGTCTAGATCCCCCTAAATCCCCCTTAAGAAGGGGGACTTTGATCGGACTCTTGTCCCCCCCTTCTTAAGGGGGGCTAGGGGGGATCTAGGCTTAATAGTCAAACAGCAGTCTCTGACTGGGTTTGACGTTAAGTTGACACCAATGCCCCTCTCCTTCTCCCCCTCTCCCCCCATCATTTGACTTTTTTGGTGAGAATGAAACAGCCCTGCCCCATCGCCCCATCTCCCGATCGCCCTTACAGGTGAATTTTCGCGTCAACTCTAGGCAATCCCATGCTGTAGTTGACAGCGCGGCTGTTGAGGTTATAGCTAATTTGACCTTTCTGTAAGAACGATCGCACCAAATGCTCCAATTCCGAACCAATGCGACGGAGATTGTACTCCGTCAAATCTTCGCCCTCGTAGGAGTCTACGAGTTCGTCGAATTTGGCATACACCTGTTTAACTGACTCATCGTTCCAGTTGAGTTCATTATCTGGGTCAATGTCGATCGTCAAAAGATCGTTGCTGGGTACCAGTTCGTTGTCTTCGAGGATGGCGGTATATATGCGAATATGGCGGGTTGTGGACTTGAGCTGCATAAGTTCTTGATCTGTAAAGATTTTTTTGCTGAGTTTATTGTAATGGCTCAAAGACCTTGAACAAAGAATCCCCGTGCGTTCACGCCGGGGAGTGTCAAGGATCTGTACCATCATGCGATCGCCACAATACTACTGCGTTCATAGGGTAATCGGTTCGTTGGCAAAACCTCAAGGCCTATTTGTAGTGAATCCAAAGCCGGATTTTCAGCTAGCACCTTCTTTGTCAATTTTTTATTCACAACTTCCCAAAAATCGGTTTCATTGGGGTAATTAGCCAAGAAATTGTCAATACTGCGGTAAATCGGCACAAAATCGGGATATTCGGCAGTTGTAATTCCTGGTTTGTACTGATACTTGACATCAATATTTAGGTTGTTTAAGCCCTGATGGTCGATCGAGTAATTAGCAAACTTGAAATCCCAGGCTTCACCTAACTTACCATCTTGAGTGCGAGTAACGGTACTGCTGCGATCGTAAGGCAATCGGTTCGTCGGCAAAATATCCAGATCCACTGTCACCGACGCAAGTGCCCGATTTTCCGCAATCACTTTTTGCGTCACATTTTTATTCACAACTTCCCAAAAATCGGTTTCATTGGGGTAGTTCACCAAAAGATTTTCAAGACTCTTGTAAATCGGCACAAAATCGGGATACTGAGAATTTTCAATCCCATTTTGGTATTGGTAATTTACATCAATATTTAGGTTGTTCAGCCCTTGATGATCGATCGGGTAATTTGCCAAGGTAAAATTAAACTTTTCCGTCAATTGACTATCAGCAGGAAAGAAAGTAATCCCCACAGGACGCTTTAACTTACTATCGGGAGGAACAAAAATAGAATTGTTACTAGAACCAATATTCCCACCAATTGGCTGCGGGTCGCCAGTTTTGCCATTGTATCGCAAAATAGCACCGGCAGAATTAGCATTAGCACGGTTGTCAAAGCCAACTGCAAACAAATTGCCGATCGGCGAAAACGCCAAACTACCTACATAATTGCTACTGGGGACTGTCTCAGTATAATTAGTAGATAAAGTCTTGACTAATTCCCCAGTTTTCAACTTGTAACGCCGGATATCATTAGCAAAATCGCTCACATAAAGGTCGCCATCATTCGGTCCGATCGCCAGGCCCAAAAGACTCACAAATCCCTGACTCCTGGGCGAAACATCCGGGGAAGCAAAAATACTAAACTGCTTGGTTTCCAGGTTATAACGAAGTACCTGACTGAGGAAATTCGCACTAAAATCCGCCCGACCATTTCGAGCAACACTCCCCTGAGTTGTCACGTACAAACTACCATCAGGAGCGAATACCAAACCATTAGGGCCATTCAGTCCTCCCGCTTGCTGATTCCCCGCAGCAAATACATCAATAAACTGCCCAGTTTTGCCGTTGTAACGGAGAATTTGGTCAGTCAAAAAACTGCTGACATAAAAATTACCATCAGGACCAAAAGCTAAACCATAAGGGCGAGACAATCCACCTGTTTCATCAGTCAGTGTGTTCGGATTGTCGCCGACAAATTTGTCAATAAATGCACCAGTAATTCCGTCATATCGCAATACCGCAGATGCTCCCGTTTCTCCCGATTTCCCTGGTTTGTCACCGCTAGCAATGTAAATATCAGACTTACCATCCCCGTTGCCATCGGGTCCAAAGATGACCGTATCTGGTTTGGACAAACCGCCACTTGCTGCGGGAATAAATTCGTCGATAAAATTGCCAGTATTGCCATCAAAGCGCAGTATATTATCTCCCCTAGTATTGCCAACTAGGAAAGTTCCTTGAGGGTTACTGGGTTGAGTGCGAGTAACTTTGCTGGTGCGGTTGTAGGGTAAGCTTTGGCTTGGCAAAACGTTCAAATCAATTTTGATTCCGGCTAGCGCAGGATTTTCGTTCAGGATATCTTTGGTCAATTTTTTATTGACAATTTCCCAAAAATCTGTTTCGTTCGGATAGTTGGTTAAAAACTTATCAATACCTTTGTAGATTGGCACAAAATCGGGATATTCTGGTTGGGTAATTCCCGGCTTATACTGGTAATTGACATCAAGATTTAGCTTGTTTAATCCTTGGTGATTGATTGCATAGTCTTTGAAGGAAAAATCAAAATTTTCTTCGATTTTGCCTGATTGACTGCGAAAAACTGTGCTAGCGCGATCGTAGGGCAATCTATCTGTTGGCAAAATCTCCAGTTCCAGGATAATATCTGTCAGTACCGGATTTTCATCTAGCACTTTTTTAGTCAGATTTTTGTTAAGAATTTCCCAAAAATCTGTTTCGTTTGGGTAGTTAACTAGGAAGTTATCAATGCTTTTGTAAATTGGCACAAAATCAGGATATTCTTGTTTGGTAATTCCCGGTTTTAATTCGTAACCAACTTTGATGTTTAGGGTGTTTAAACCTTGGTGGTCGATGGTGTAATTCTTAAAGTCGAAAGCCCAGTTTTCTGAAGGAAATGGGGAAGAATTTCTAGATGCAAATAGCTCTGGATTTTCGCCTGTCTCGCTAACCGCAAAATCCATGCCTGTAAGTTCGTCTCGCTGAACTTTAATGTCGGTATCTGGCTCGGATATGAGATTGCGATCGAATTTCAGATTGTTGTCTGTTGTTTCCAGGGTTCCGAAATTGCTGAATTGCTCAGAAAGGTCGATCGCCCCACCAGTCGCAGCAGCCACTAATTCTGGTTTCTGAGTCAAGTCAGAGTTGGTATCAAATAAAACATTGGTTTCGCGGACTCCCATGTTTTTAGTCGGATTTAGGGGATCGAACTTGCTGCCAAATAAGTCAGGAATTTCCGCTGAAAACACCTGAGTATTTCCCTGAATTGGGTTTTCTTCAAAAAGTTTCGCTGTGTTTAACATAAGCTATTTTGCCACTATCTCTAGAGTAAATTACAGAGATGCTACATCCTGATCTTGTAATAAAAGTGCTAAGTATAACTATCGCCAGTGACTTATGCAATTAAGGGCGATCGCTTTTTTTCAATCAGCCACAACATTTGACGGGATTTTCCGATCATATTAACACGATTGACATATTGCGATCGACCTTAATTTTCCAAAACCTCCACCAAATCTTCGATCATCAAATCGAAGACTTCAGCAAGTTTCTGCAAAGCCGTGTAGTCCACCGTTGCCATTTTGGGAGCTTGGGCGTATTTTTTAACCGTGCTGTATGGAATTCCCGTTCTGTCAGAGACTTCTTTAAGCGTCCAACCCTTCTCCTGGGCGAGTTCTCGAACTCGCAACCGAATTAATCCCATTTATGCTTGACAACAGCTATGCTCATAGCTTTAAGTTAAATACAACGATCGCCCTTGATTTCTGAGGTCGCAGGGCGATCGTCTTTCATTCACCACCCACAAAAGTGGGAAGGATTTTCCTATGATACCAAAACAATCGACATATCGCGATCGACTTCAACCTTGGCATCTCATTCGCCACCTCCCCAACTGTCAGCGCCTAACAGTCGCCCAAGAAACAGGCAAGATGCCTGTTCCACAAATATTCAACTAAACTATAAATAGACTTGAGTCAAGGAGTCACATCAATGCCATCTCCCTTTCCCGGTATGGACCCGTATTTAGAGCATCCAGAACTCTGGCCTGCCCTACACCACTTGCTAATTAGTGAAATTTTTAGATTTTTGTCTCCCCAACTGCGTCCTAAGTATTTAGTGTCGTTGGAAGTGAGAATTTATGAAACGGCTGACGACAATTTATCAATAGGCATTCCTGATGTAAACGTAATTCAGCCAAAAACCAAGACCGAATTAATAACATCAAACGTAGCCGTTGCAGCGCGACCAACACAACCCTTGATAGTAAATATTCCCATGCCCTACCAGGTTCGGGAAGGCTATTTAGAAATTAGAGAAAGGGGAAACGAAGAATTAATTACAGTTATTGAAATACTCTCGCCTAGCAATAAGCGCACAGGTAAAGGACGACAAATGTACGAGGAAAAGCGAGAAGAAATCTTATCTAGTCGCACTCATTTAATTGAAATAGATTTATTACGGCGCGGCCGGAAAATGCCAGTTATTGGCAATGACATTGAAAGCCACTATAGCATTTTAGTGTGTCGGGGAAATCGCCGTCCCAAAGCAGATTTGTACGCTTTTAATGTCCAGAACCCGATGCCAGCTTTTCCTCTGCCATTGCGATCGGGCGACATCGAACCTATCATCAATTTGCAGGAATTATTCACTCAAATTTACGACATCGCAAGTTATGACCTCAAAATAGATTATCGCAACTGGGAAGTCATACCAGCACTGTCAGAGGCTGATACAATTTGGGCAGATGGCTGGTTGCGCGATCGGGGATTGCGAGATTAATTTAGCGTGCAGTCATTTTTGATTTAACCTACAGGAAAAAAATGATTCAGAAATACTTTCAAAATGCCATGCAAGCTGCACATTATGAAATGCTTGAGGATCAGGTCGGCTTTTACGGGTCAATTCCCGGTGCTGCTGGAGTATGGGCAACAGGCAGTACCTTAGAAGAATGTCGATCAGAATTATTAGAAGTGCTAGAAGAATGGGTGTTGCTTGGCATTGCGATGGGTCACGAGTTGCCAGAATTTGATGGTGCTATTTTGAAAGTGGAGTCTGTTGCCTAATGCCAGTTTTTGGTTCAATCTCCCGCCGGGATTTGATCATACCCAATCCTAATTAAAGACCCCCATCCATCTCTTAGTCTGCGGAGGCAGACTTCGTTTTTGTAGAAGCGATTTCAAGAGACTGTTGGCGAATGTCTGAGGGGTTTCACCCATCAGACATCGCCGTCCTGAA
>NZ_NXIB02000169.1 GCF_002412335.2 Tychonema bourrellyi FEM_GT703 | reverse complement strand
TCTAGATATTGTTGATTTTACTCGATCGCCTAAAAGATCTCAAATGGGTTCTATAGAGAAATACGGTTCAGTTAAGCATGATTGTAGGTTGGGCCCGTGGAACGAAACCCAACCTGGACGAGGCTTTGTTGGGTTTCACTTCGTTCTACCCAACCTACATAGTATTGGGCTTTGGATTTGAGCTTAGGACAGTAGCACCTCTTCCCATACCATAGGTAAGGGCATAGCTAGTAGCCAACAGCCACAGCCAAAGGGCTGGATACCGTGGTTCCAGCCAAGGTTGTAACCTGCGGGCGAAGTTGGGAAGCCATCCAAATAGCCAACTCGCTAAAGCCAGCAAAGTAAAGCTGAAGTAACTCCCCAGCCAACGCCAAACATCCCCGAAGCTGACAAAATCCAAAATCCATACTAGGAGTAAAGGATTTTTTCTAGCGGCTTTCAGGGCCAGATGATTGAAAGTTAACCAATCCGTCCGGTCTTTAATGAAAGTTTCAGTTACCGTGAGTTTTTCTTCTGTTAAAATACCGAAAAAGGTATTCAGAATTGAATTAATTCTTTGTGGTGGTAAACTGCGACCAGTGGGAACCATCATCCCTTTAGAAAACAGCCAAGTCACGGAAACATTGCTCTGGTAAGCACGAATTTGGTTTAAGTGATTTGCACTCAATAAATTGTGCTTTAAAGCAGTATCTAAAAGGTTTGTCAAGCGAAAAAGGTTGCGAATCAGAGAACCGAAACCTGTGAATACCAAAGGAGATTGGAGAGAGGCTGCATCGCCGATCGCAATTAGTCGATCGAATGCCACCGCGCGATCGCGACTTCCCGTGCTAAAATGTCCTGGGATATAACCAAACGTCGGTTTTTTCCACACCAATTTATCCAAGTCGCAGCGCCGATACTCAGGTAGAATTGTAAAAAAGTCCTCATACAATTCCAACAAAGAACCGGGATTCTCTGCATTTACTTGGTGGTAGTGAAACAGATAAACTGTAAATTCTCTTCCAGCGGCGGGAAACAACTCCCAAATAAGCTGTCGCCCACGGGAAATGTCACCGTGAGTGTAGAGCACATCCCCATACTCGGAATCCCACACTTCCGGGTCAAATCCCCCATCAATGGTTGCACCCACTGTTGGACACACACTGTCAAAAGCCCGCCCTTCGTTCAATTGCCAAGCTATGGGAGAAGCCGAACCCATCGAATCCACCAGTAGCCGTCCCGATACAGTGCGATCGCATTTTTTCGATAAGTCACGACACTGAAGCACAACTTTTTCTTCTTCAATATCCGCCCTAATAAACTCAGTTTCATCCCAAATTTCTCCACCAGCTTCGGTCAGCTTAACTCCTGCTAAATACAGCAATTTCTCACCATCCAAAGCTATATTTAATACCTTTGGTGTGTGGAGAACTGGTGCTTTAGCAAAGCTGGGATTATTAGAATCAAAAAATTTATTATAACCATCTTTGTATTCTCTAGCAATCAAAGTTTCCACTTCCACCGCCGTAAATAAATCCAAATCAATTAAGCTTTGAATTTCATCCCGCGAAATATTCCACTCCCGATTCATCCGTCCAAAAGGCATTCGTTCTACCAGCAGCACTCGATATCCCAACCTCGCCATCACAGCAGCATGAATTACTCCCAAAGCCCCACCGATATAAATTAAGTCATAATCCGTGACATCCGTTAAATTCGTCACAGAATCCGTTGCCGAACTTCCTTTTTTCTTCTTCAAAAACACTACTTGTTTCGGCTGTTGAGGATTGCGAGTGCCTTCGCGCCAACGCTGCTCCCACCAGTAGACCCGCTGGAGGTCATATTCGCCCTTTGGCATTTTTTGGAAGTATTTGACGGTGAGCGGGTAATAAGGGGCAAGAGCCTCAAAAATTGACTGTTTGGAGAGGTCTATGACCGGGGGTTGTGGGTATAACTCAGGGAACTTGTTTCTGACGGCCAAGTTCAGGGATTCCAGGAATTTTCTTTCCCCTGGGGGTGCATTTTCCAGACGAAAGACTTTTAAATAAGTGGTTCGTTGGACTGCCCAGACAAATATGGAAAGTTCTGTGGATTGATGATTTTGGCTGACTGAATTGGAGGTGGGGACGGTGGATTTTGAATTAGCAATTTGGGCTCCCGATGCGATCGCGCCGACTGCTGTTGTGCTTGAAACCAAACGAAAGCCATCGGGAGTAATCACTTTTTGTCCGATCGCAGGCTCGAATTCCTGCTGTAACCAAGCACATACGGCTGCTGTATCCGGTGTCGGGACTTCTAAATAAAGAATTTCTTGCATTTTAGGCTCTCAATTTTCAATAAATTAATCAAGATGGGGGAGTTGACAAGGGAGAAAAGTACGCTATACTCCCCGAATACTTATTGAGTTTTAAATAAGTTTACCAAGAAATTGGGTTTAAAGCCCCGTCGTTCTATGATGGCTTCCGATCGCCTATTCCTTTGACCGTACACTCTCATGAATTATCCCATTCCTACGAATCTTCAAGAAATGATGGCTTTGCGACAGCACCCGCTGAATGAAGAATTGGTGGCGACGGCGATCGCAGGCGTGGTTCAAATAGCCCGATCGCAGTCTCAGTCTCTCGATGAATTAAAGGCTGAGGTACTCGCCGATGACAATCTCCTCGATTTGTCTCAAAGGATCTGGCTGAGCGACATTGTGACTCAAGCATGGGAAAATTTGCCTTAGACTATAATGGTGCTAAAAGATAGACTAATTATAGGTGAAATTAAAATGGTACAAACAACATTAAAATCCTTAACTTTAGAAGAGTTTCTCCAACTCCCAGAAACCAAACCGGCCAGCGAATACATCGATCGTCAAATTATTCAAAAGCCAATGCCACAAGGAAAACATAGTATAACTCAATGTGAACTAATTATTTTCATTAACTCTATACTAAAACTCAAAAAAGTTGCACGAGC
Source organism: Tychonema bourrellyi FEM_GT703 (assembly GCF_002412335.2). Taxonomy (GTDB): domain Bacteria; phylum Cyanobacteriota; class Cyanobacteriia; order Cyanobacteriales; family Microcoleaceae; genus Microcoleus; species Microcoleus bourrellyi. Next base: position 5,226 of record NZ_NXIB02000169.1, on the reverse strand, counting down.
ATTTCCAGAACTGCGGTGTACCTTTGGCGGCAGGTCAACATTGCCTGATGTTTCAGTATTTGTCTGGAACAGAATTCCCACTGATGATAACGGCGAAATTGCCAATGTATTTACCATAGCTCCTGATTGGACAATTGAGATTTTGTCACCAGACCAAAGTCAAACTAAAGTCACTAAAAATATTCTGCACTGCTTAAATCATCAAACTCAAATGGGCTGGCTGATCGACCCTGACGAACAATGCGTTTTTGTTTATCTTCCCCAGCAACAGACAGTAGTATTTGACGAACCAGAAATGCTATTACCAGTTCCCTCCTTCGCTAGCGAATTGCAGTTGAGTGTGGGAGCATTATTTGGCTGGCTGCTCATTTAGGATTGCTATAGAGTCCAAGGCAGTGCCGTGTCCTTACAATTAATCATGGTAGGGACACGGCACTGCCCATTGGTGTCAACTTAAGCCTGAAAGCCTTGGTATCTCTAGTTCATAGCCAAGTCTAGATCCCCCTAAATCCCCCTTAAGAAGGGGGACTTTGATCGGACTCTTATCCCCCCCTTCTTAAGGGGGGCTAGGGGGGATCTAGATTTAATAGTCAAACAGCAATCTGTGACTGGGTTTGAGCTTAAGTTGACACCTATGGGCACTGCCGTCTCCTAATTTCTAACGCAATTCGACTTCTCGCTTCACTTCTACTAAAACTCGATCGCCCCGCGTCAACCGATATTCCGCCCGCCAAACTCCGGGAGTCAGAGGAGAATTGGTACTGTTTCTTTTACCTATCGAACTCAACCAAGTGCGGCTGGGGGCTTTAATTTCGCTGGTGTTATTGATGATAGTTTTGCCGTTGGGAGCAAATAATTGGTATTTTTCGCGATCGCCTTTTAGCACTCCATAACTTTGTACCCAAAATAACAAAGCAGGGATATTTACAGCTAATTTAGTTTCAGCAAATTGTCCTTCCCAAACAGCGTTCATATCCGGCTGCTGATTGGCAAAACCAGCGCGAATTAAACCTGTAGAAACATAGTCTAGAGGCCGATCCCAAATTGGATTGCGCGCCACATTGCAGCCCAATTTGGGATTAATTCCGACAAATGGATCTACGGCTTTACCTTGATAGCGAAAAGTGACGTGTACGTGGGGAAAAGATGCCTTACCAGAGTTTCCTACCATCCCCAAAACTGCCCCTTTGGCGACTTGCGCCCCTGATTTGACGACAACACTGCCTTGGCGGAGGTGACAATATTGGGCTTCCCAGCCACCGCCGTGGTCGATTACCATCCCGTTGCCGCATTCCGTACCTGCGACGTTGGCTTTGTCTGTCTCGTTTTGTAAACGTTGATCGACCACCCCATCTCGCACTCGCAAAACTTTGCCCGCAGCCGAAGCAATCACTGGGACTCCCTTTGCCATTGCTTTAGCGTCGGGAATCGCAAAGTCAGTACCATCGTGACCGTCGTAGGTTTGGCGTCCGCACCCAAAATCAACGGCGGCTGGGCTAGGATCGCGATCGAAGTACAGCAAAATGAAGCAATCTTTGCCCAGGGTACAGCCGATAGGTTGACCAAATTTGGGGCTGTTGGGCTGTTGGGCGACGGTGGAGACGAGATTTTGGGCGATCGCATTAGCTTCGACTAGAGGGACATTGACTGCGGTCTTAGTCGCACAGCCCAAAATACTTGTCAACCCAAAAGCTAGTAAAATTGTAGAAATGTGTTTTTTTGATAGTAAAATCATTTGTTAACTATTGACTGTTGACTGTTGACTGTTGACTGTTGACTGTTAACTGTTAACTGTTAACTGTTGACTGTTAACTGTTGACTGTTGACTGTTGACTGTTAACCAATTCCCAATTACTAATTCCCAATTACTAATTCCCAATTACTAATTCCCAATTCCCCATTCCCAATTCCCCATTCCCCATTACCAATCACGATTTGCTTTTGAGTTAAATACATAGAAATCCCTTTTTCATAATAAGCAGCCTCGTTAATAAAAACTGGATATACCGTCGATTTCCCTTCATAGAAAAGCGACTCACCATCAAAGGTCAAAAACATCGGATCGCCCGGATTCAGTGGCTCATAATCTCTAAATTGAAGCTGAGGATGAATCATTGCCTGAATTTCTCCAGACTCATTTCTGGGATAGTCGATAGTCTGGACTTTTTGATAAATTGTCAGGGGATTTTCTACAGGAGCGATTGTTTCCTGGTTATATGCTTCTACCCAATCTAGAATTGTGCCGACAAGTGCCTCAGTTTGCTGAAATAAAGACGCATCCAATACCCCTTGTGCCACAGGGCCAACTTCCAGTGTAAAGCCCAATTTGGAAATCGATCGCAACACAGAGGTATCTTGATTTTGGGTTCCCGAAGCAAGTACCTTGAAGTTTGGGTAGACAGATGTTAAATGAGTAGCTAATTGCAGATCAAATGGATGCTGGCTATCGAGAATAAATGTTAGTCCCATATTGGATGTGGTCGTGTGCAAATCAATAATCAAATCTGCATCATCTCTGTTTTTAGAACTAAAAATATGGTATATTTCTTTGGCTCGTTCAGATTCATAACTAGAGAGATTAGGATTTTCTAAATCCTGCTGTAAAAAGCAGCGATTGAGGTCGATGTCGATGTAACGTTTTCCGATCGCACAAGCTTTGGGATTAGCTAGCAGCGCCATAGTTTGAAAAGTCGATCGCGCAATTAAATCTGGTTGGCGATCGAATTTATTCACTAGGTAAATTCCTATGAGCTCGTTGCCGTGGGTTCCGCCAATAATGGCAACACGCTTAATTTTATTCATAAACAAGTAGCTTCCTTATGGAAGTTCCCCTAAGATATTGTTTTTGGGTAGGGAAACGGCACTGCCCATTAGTGTCAACTTAAGCCTGAAAGCCTTGAGAAATCTGGTTTTTACCTGAGTCTAGATCCCCCTAAATCCCCCTTAAGAAGGGGGACTTTGATCGGACTCCTGTCCCCCCCTTCTTAAGGGGGGTTAGGGGGGATCTGGCCTTAATCGTCAAACAGTAGTCTCTGAAGGGGTTTGACGTTAAGTTGACACCAATGGGCACTGCCGTGTCCTCATTTTGAGGAAACGGCTGACTGGAAGATTCCAATATTAACGCAACACGATGTCCGATCGCAATCTGATGGCTAAATCTTCTTGCGGGCGAATCACAATCACCTCAACGTTTCTCCTTCCTAAAAATACTCCAGCTAAAGCACCGATGCCAGCGCCGCCCAATACTTCCTCAGTTGCGATCGCTCTATCTCCGGTAATCCCACCCAGCGCGGCGGCGGCTGCTGCACCTAATGCTGCTCCTTGCGCGACTGAACCTCCGCTAGCACCTTTTTGAACTCTTTCGGTTCTAGTAATAATGCCAGAAATTCCGTCAATCTGATAGCGTTGGCGACGGTTGATAATTAACTCTCTAGCAACAAATTGAGTACCCTTGCGATTGCGTCTTGTAACTGGTTCCAATTGACCGACTATTTCGCTACCTGCGGGGATTAAAACTCTGCCTTGAGCTGTGCGGATATCTTGAGCTACTCTTAAGGTTAAAGGTGCTGTTTCATCGGGGGTCATCACAATTTTATCTTTTTCATAGCTAACTGGAATTACACTGCCGGATGGAATTCGGACACTATCCAATTGCGAGAATCTTTGAGCTGCTGCGGGAGTGGCTACCACCAGTGGCGCACTGGTTCCTAGTGTAATTCCCAGGGCGAGAATTGCTGCTGCTGTCGATCGCAATTTTTGAGAAGTAATCATAATATTAGTCTCCTTGGTTTCGCATTTGTTTTTATGTTCTCAGTTTGGCAGACGGGAATTACATAAGTTGGGAAGATAAGGCAGATAATCAAAAATTTTCAAATTGGGGGGAAATCTCGAAAATCAGCAAGACTAAAACGATCGGGAAGATAAGGAAGATAGTCATTCGATTTTCGATTTTCGATTTTCGATTGCAGTCAACAGTCAACAGTCAACAGTCAACAGTCAACAGTCAACAGTCAACAATCAACCCTTAAGACTGTTTAAAGCTAACAACCCAGCACCGAAAGCTGGTTCGTGTCGTGGTGAAATTACTGTGGCATTTGGCACGATCGCACTTATGGCCACTTCAAACCGACTCCGGCAATTTCCTTCCCCACTCCACACACCTCCGATCAGTGCAATTTCAAATTCTTCTGTTTGGCTAAATAGCCCTGAAATTACTGTTTTTGTCGCTAAGATCAATTCTGACACAGCACCATTGATAATCTCATCAGCGACACGATCGCCCTCTGCTGCGGTGCGATCGACAATCGACGCTAAACCTGCAATTTCCTTCACACCCCAACCGCGCCGATAAACAACTTCTACCAATTCTTCAAGGGTATTTAGACCTAAATTTACTTGAAATTTTTCTGCAAGTGTGGTATAATCTCCACGTCCGTCGTAGCACCTCAAAGCAGCTTGCAAACCGCGAATTGCGATGTCATATCCGCTACCTTCATCGCCTAAAACATATCCCCAACCGCCGACTCGCTTAGTTGTTCCTTGACGGTTTTGTCCGTAAACAATCGAACCCGTCCCTGAAATCACCGCGATACCGAATGGATAGCCAGTGCCGCCCACAAGTGCGATCGCGCTATCACTGCAAACTACAATATTTCTAGGCTGAAACGATATAATTACTGGTAAATCATTCGTCAACTGCAAGTTTTGTACTAAAAATTGCATAATTTCCAGATCCTTGGGCCGCCCAACCCCTGCTAATCCCAGACAAATTGCTTCTATGTTGAGATGGCTATCGGTCTTGATATTAGCCGAAATCACAGCTTGTTCGATCGCAAATTGAATCGATTGTTTCGCAGATTCAATTCCCAGTGTTTGGTAATTTGACGGGCCAGCTTCCCCGCGTCCCAAAACCTGCTGATTGTCGTCCATCAACAAACAAATAGTCTTAGTACCACCGCCATCTATCCCAAATACATAACTCATGCTAAAATTCTCCCTCAAGCGGGCAAAACCACACCGTAATTTAAATACAAATGGAGTATTGTATACCAGTTTTCAATCGAATGCAATACAAGCCCTGCGGCTGTAGGGACACGGCACTGCCATTGGTGTCAACTTAAGCCTGAAAGCCTTGAGAAATCTCGTTTTTACCTGAGTCCAGATCCCCCTAAATCCCCAGGGCTGTTTCATTCTCGGTTGATGGGGAGAGGGGGAGATGGGGAGAGG
>NZ_NXIB02000168.1 GCF_002412335.2 Tychonema bourrellyi FEM_GT703 | reverse complement strand
TCAGCAAATAGCCCAGCCTCACTGGTTTACTCTTTCGACAATTAATCCACCCTGCTTCTTAAGGGGGATTTAGGGGGATCTAGACTGCGGTAAAAACGAGATTTCTCAAGGGTTTCAGGCTTAAGTTGACACCAATGGGCACTGCCGTGTCCTGATTTCTTCAACTCATCCTATTCTTCTACATTCTCAGATTCATCCATTTGTAATGTATACTGCAATGCCACCTGTAATCTTGATATATAATGTGCTGAAAGAGTGCCCAATTTTTTGATTAATCGCTCTCTATCGATGGCTACTACTTGATAGCAAAGCACGACTGATTCTTGTGTTAAACCACCTTCACCAGTCGGTAAAATAATTGTCCCTGGTATTTTAGAACGCCGTAGATTACTGGTTACGGGAATTACTACTACTGTTGTAGTAAAGCGGTCTAATGTATCTCGCTGTACAATAATGACTGGTCTAATTCCTGCTTGTTCTGAACCTCTAGAAGGATTCAAATCGGCCAAATAAATATCTCCCAGCATCAGATTTTATCCAGTTGTTGAAGTCTGAGCATATAATCATTTAAGGCGACTTCTGCAAAAGCCAAATCTTCGGCGGCAAACTCAGATTTTATTACCGCAGCTTCCTCATCAGAAATAGCATCCCACTCTCGAAATAATTGCTTTTTATTAACAGATTTTTGAGTTTGATTTTGTTGAGTCGCTTGCTGTTTGTCAGCCAGATATTTCCCGATCGCGATTTCTAGTTCTTGTAACTCTAAAATTTCCAGCATTTCAAACTGAGTGACAATTTGGTTAAGGATTGCCTGTGACATAGGTTTTCACTTTTTGCGCTTGGCTAGTTTATCTATTATACAACTCTTAGAGTCCAGTGATTGCACTCACTTACTTCATTTCAATCATTCCGCAAAGCTGCGATCGGATCTAAGCGCGCCGCATTCCTCGCCGGAAGCACCCCAGCCAATAAGCCCACAGTAAAAGATAGCCCAAAACCCGCCGCGATCGACCATACTGAAACTACAAACGGAAAACTAAATGCTGTGGCGGCCCCAAAGGCGATCGCAATTCCCAGCCCAATACCCGCCGTACCCCCCACCGTCGAAACTAAAATCGATTCAGCCATGAATTGAATCAGAATAGCTGCATTAGTAGCGCCTACCGCTTTCCGAATCCCGATTTCCTTAGTGCGCTCCACAACAGACACCAACATAATATTAGCAATACCAATGCCGCCAACTACCAGAGAAATTCCGGCGATCGCCACCACCATCACAGTAAACAAACCTACCACATTACTAAATGTATTAACAATATCAACTTGATTAATCACTCGAAAATCATCCGGTTGTGGCGGATAAATATTGTGGCGCAAACGCATGATATTTTCAACTTGAAATTGAGCATCAGCTAAATCCGATTCCCCCGTAGTTTGTAACCAAAAACCAGAGATGGCAATTCCAGCCAAAGAATTTCTACCGACAATTCGAGCCGACATATTTTTGAGGGGAATATACACGCGATCGTCCTGATCCGTACCCCCTACAGAACCCTTGGGTTCCATCACTCCAATGACCTTGTAGCGGTTTCCCTGAATACGAATATCGGAGGATAGGGCATTAGCGCCGACTCCAAAAAGGTCGTCTCGCACCTTAGAACCAAGGACAACTACTGGCTCAGCAGCATTCAATTCATCCTCATTAAAAAACCGTCCTGCTTGAGGTTGAATATTCTTCACATCGGGATAATTTAAATCAGTTCCCAAAATCGAAGTAAATGAATTTTGCCCGCCGTAAACGACTTGCACTTGGCGCTGCAAAAACGCCGAAATCGCCTTAACAGCGGGAGCTTGTTTGCCGATCGCCCTAGCATCATCCCAAGTCACAGTAGAAGCAGAACCACCACCCTGACTCACACCACCCGATCGCGAAGCACCAGACAAAACCAACAGCACATTAGTACCCAAAGCCTTCAACTGTTCCTCAGTAGACTTTTGTACCCCCTGGCCCACCGAAGTAATGGTAATTACCGAAGATATGCCAATAATTACACCCAGCATAGTCAAACTGGTACGCAACTTATTATTCCACAGCGCCTCAGTCGCCATGAATACTATTTGAATGTTGGAGATTTTCTTAATATTGGGCATAGGGCATAGGGCATTGGGCATTGGGCATTGGGCATTGGGCATTGGGCATTGGGCATTGGGCATTGGAAATTGGAAATTGGTAGCAACTCATAAATAACAACTGTCAACTGACAACTGTCAACTGTCAACTGACAACTAACGCAAACGAGTGCCACCACCCGGTTGCAAACCCGGAATTCCCCCCGGAGATGGACTTTGAGATTTCGGCCGCAAGCCGGGGGGGAAACTAATAAAAACCTGTTCATTTCCCTTCAAACCCGATCGCACTTCCGTCTTATCATCAACCGTCATCCCCGTCTTAATCGGCACAAACAAAGGCTTTCCATCCTCACCACCCGTAACATACACCCCCGTTTCCTTTCTTTGACGAACAATTGCCGCAGTCGGGACAACCAAAACATCCTTCAATTCACCCGCTTTAAACTCCACATTCACATTCATTCCCGATCGCAACATTTTTTTAGTATCATCAACAATCGAAGTTTTCACCTCAAAACTGGTAACATTTTGCTGGACGATCGACTGAGGCGAAATTTGGATAACTTTACCTGTAAAAGTTTTTCCCGCATAAGCATCAGCCTGAATAGACGCACCTTGGCCAAGGCGGATTTGAGCAATATTGCTTTCTGCGACATTAGCCACAACCTGATTTTTGGAAGCTAAGGACAAAATCGAAGAAGAAGTCGCCGAAGAAACCGCACTACCAGCCGTTGTGGGAGTCACAAAAGCCCCCGGATCGGCATACTTGCGGGTGACAGTACCACTGAAAGGAGCGCGAATTCTCGTATCGTTAATCAGCGCTTGGACTGTTTGGAGACTACCTTTGGCGGAGAGAACTTGGGCCCGCGCTTGGGCAATTTCTTCCGGGCGAGCACCAGCTTCAATTAGTGCCAAAGCTTGCTGTTTTTGCTCCACTGCGGCTTGGGAAGCGGCGATGTCTTCCGATCGCGCCCCCGATCGCACCACGGCCAAAGCTTGCCGTTTTTGCTCAACTGCGGCCCGCCCCGCAGCGATGTCTTCGGGGCGAGCACCAGCTTGAATGAGGGCCAAAGCTTGCTGTTTTTGCTCAAGGGCCGCCCGCGCAGAAGCGATGTCTTCCGGGCGCGAACCAGCTTGCAACAAAGCTAGAGCTTGTTGGGTTTGTCTGACTTGAGTTTGAGCTCGATCGCGCGCGGTGCGAGAAGTATTCACAATTTGGAGACCAATCGCCCCGGCTGTGTAGAGTTCCTGATTTCGTTGAAAGTCTTCTGATGCTTGGTTTTTGGCATATTCAGCATCCCTGAGTTTAGCTTGCGCTTGGGCGATATCTTCGGGGCGATTGCCCTTGAGCAATTTTTGGAGAGTTGCTTGTTGTTCAGTTACTTGTGCTTGGGCGACAGCAATATCCTGACTGCGATTACCGTTGAGCAATTTTTGGAGAGTTGCTTGTTGTTCAGTTACTTGTGCTTGGGCGACAGCAATATCCTGACTGCGATTACCGTTGAGCAATTTTTGGAGAGTTGCTTGTTGTTCAGTTACTTGTGCTTGGGCGACAGCAATATCCTGGGTGCGATTACCGTTGAGCAATTTTTCGAGACTGGCTTGTTGTTCTGCTAATTGCGCCTTTGCTGCGGCAATATCTTCGACTCGATTCCCGTTGAGTAATTTTTGCAGATTGGCTTCGGCGGATGCGAGTTGTCCGCGATTTTGGGTAAGTTGGCCTTGCAAGTTGGAGTCATCCATTTGGGCGAGAATCTGCCCTGTTTTAACCGTGTCTCCTTCTTTAACCAGTAAAGTTTTGAGCACTCCTGAAGTTTTGGGGCTGACGTTAACGCTCCTTTCTGGTACTATTGTGCCGTTTGCTGAAATGGCGATCGGCAAATTCACCCTTTCTACAGCAACGGTTTTTTCCTTGCGTCTGCTTTCGCGTTTCGATTGGACTGTGAGTTGGCTGTAAGCTATGTAGCCTCCTCCGGCGATTAGAGAGGTGGCGAGGAGCCCGCTTACCCACGGAGTCAGCCCTTTTTTAATCTGAAGATGTTTTACTAAGTACATATAAATTAGACCGATCGGGAGTCTGTTCACTTTAGACCGATCGGGAACAGAAAAGGTTCAATTTAAGTTATCTATAAACTCGCCCCGATCGCACATATGTATCAAAAATACGCTCTTAACATCTAAGTATAATTACACTAAAGAGCTTCGGACGCCAGTCGCGAAACAGCTTACGATCGCTGATTTTGAAATCTCTAAAGATTTGTTAGTATTGGGTAACGGGCTGAGTTTCTCGCAATTAGCCATTGTCCAAGATAGTAGCCGAAATTAGGACACGGCACTGCCGTATCCTCAATTCCTAAATTCCTAACAAACGAGCCGGATTTTCTATCATCATCAAATCAATTTCTCGCTGAGAAATTCCTTCACTCATCAACTTTTTCACAAATATTGTGTAACCTTCCGCAGGTAAAGGATCGGGTTTTCTTCCCAAATCTGTACTGAGCACAAAATGCTCGGCTCCGATTAGTTTAATCGCTGCGGCCATCTGACTCATTGAAACATGATGCCTGTTTTTGTGTCCCTCATCAGCGGCATTTTCTCCCATCAAATCGTTCACAAATGCGAGTTCTAGAAAAGCTCCCATCTGCGCTGCTGTTTGCATATTTTCTAGCGACAAACCTGGTACATCCGCCATTGCATGAGTAATCAGGATGTTCTTAATGTTCAGAAGGTTAGCTTGCTCAACAACAGCCATCACCTCTTCCGGGGAAATATGACCAGTTTCCAACACCAAATTCTCTCTAGCTACAATCTCCAGTACCGCTTCTGTCTCCGGTAAAATCTTGCCATTTTCCGCAACTTTAATCCCAATTCCCGGCTTGTGAAAAACCCTCAAATGACACTCAGCATCAACTGTTGGTAGCCAAACTACTTTACCGTATTTGCCACCGATGCGGTGCATTGCTTCTACTGCTTGCGGATTCATCCCATCGACAGAATGATTGAGAACAACTCCTCCGAAAACTTGGATTTCTGGTACTATTTTATTAACCAAAACTGCGCGGGCTGCTGTACTCGCAAAATGATTTTTTAAGACAACAGCTTTCATCTTCGCCCTAGCAGCTAATTTAGCTACTTGAAAGTCGTCAAGTCTGCGGGGAATCACATCAGGAGATGAATGAATGTGAAAGTCGATCGCACTTTCGATGGTACTCTTCGGTGAATCAGGAAAATGTGGATATCCCACAGCATATACTGGGAGAGAAAAGGACAACCAACTTATCAAAAACGCCGTTGTTATTACTAAAAACTTTAATGTAAAAAATCGGCATAAATTCATTAGTTTATATTGATAAATATAACTCAATAACATCTCAAGAACAGGCAAGATGCCTGTTCCACAAAATACAACAGGCAAGATGCCTGTTCCACAAAAATGGATTTTTCTTGTGGGGTGGGCTTCTAGCCCGCCCATATAGACAACAAGCTTATAGAAAAGATTTAATCGCATTTGCTAAATCTCCTGCATTCTCTTCGTGCATCCCCAATGAACCAGAAATCACTCGCGATTCAACACCAGGTAATTCTGCTAAAACTTCCATTTCAGCCTTGGATTTTGGCGGCGCATTTTCAGCGATTACAACCATCACAGGTACTGCTAATTGTTGGAAATTATCCGTAAATTCCGATCGCACTTTTGCCGGATCTAAACCACCAGTCACAAAAGCCGCCGAACCATACCTAGCCCCCGGTTGCTGCGTAACTTGCCATTTGTTTTGAATGAAATCCGGTGTGACTTTAGCCGGATCAGCGTAGACATGACGGCGGTACATGAAACTCAGGAAAGAAGGCGCAGTGTTCAGTTTATATAGAAATTGTCCGAGAATGGGCGATCGCACTAATTCTCTCACAATTCCGTGCCACCCGCTCTGCTGTTTGCTCATCGTCGGCAAAGGCCCGCGCCAAGTTGGTGCAGCTAACACAATCTTTGACCAAACATTCGGTTTAGATTGCGCTAATGCCATCACATAACCCGCCGCATGACCTGCCGCAATTACGGCTACAGGAGTATTAAAAATTGACTCAACAAAATCAGTCAAAAATTGATGGTATAATTGCGGTTCGTAGTCAATTCGCGGGCTAGATGAATCGCCAAAACCAGGCCAATCTACAGCCACAACTTGAAAGTTGGGAGCTAAAATTTCTGCTAAAGGACGCATTTCTTCGCGCGTCGAAACCGTACTGAATGCTGGTAGCAACAATACAGGAGTTCCTTGTCCCCTAGTTTCGTAAACAACTTTGATTTGCGTTTCTTTCCAGTTCCAGAGATATTCCTGAACTGCGGCGGAATAGTTGCCAGAATTTGATTTTGTTAAATCTGTAGTTTGAGTCATAAATATTTATCCTGTTAATTAGTTTCGGCTTGCTCGCTCAATTGACAAGCAAGTGCTTTATTTCTCATCATTTGAAAAATGTTATAAAATCCGTTAGCGCGGGAAGGTGTCAGGCTCACATTCAATCCCGTATCTTGAATAAAATCAGGGGTAACGCTAACAATTTCAGCAGGCGTTAATCCGCTCAAACCTTCCACGAGCAAGCCAACTAATCCTTTGACTAACTGAGCGTCTGAATCGCCTTGAAACAAAACTTTTCCGTCTGTCAAATTTGCAGTTATATAAACTTGCGATACGCAGCCAGAAACTTTGTTTTCCGGCAGTTTGTCGCCTTCGGGAAATGCTGGAAGTCGCTTAGCATACCACAGCAGTTGTTCGTAGCGCTGTTTGGGGTCGGCGTGTCGCTGAAAGCGCTGGACTATTTTGGCTAGGGCTGCGGGTAGCGCGGTGTTTACGGACATGATTCATTCGTAGCGGTTTACTTTCTTCATATTATACCTTGGTAGTTTGGGCGATCGCACAGAAGTAACTTCGGGCGATCGCGTTTTATTGCTAAAATTAAGTGCGATCGGCTTTAACTTGCTAGTGGCGGCAAACCCCGCAACTGGCGCAGCGAATTGAGACAAAGTGGGCAGTCGCAACCAAATAATGCCACCGCTGCATCGCTTTCTTCTTCCGTAAAGTCCAGCATCGCAATCGGTTCGTCACCCTGGCGCTGCCAACTGATTTTCGCTTGAGAATTGACAGCAGCAGACTTGCCTGGAAGCCGAATGCAAGTCAAGCGCTGAGTGTGAGGCGATTGCACGCAGCGAGGCGAATTAGTCGGCTGGCCTGGTGTTTGGCTAGGTTGAACGGGATTTGCGATCGCGCTTAAAGACATCACAGACCCAAACAGCGTCGGACTTACCAATAAAGTGAGGAGCAATTTATTCATTTGTTGTCCTTTGAAAATTCCAATTAATACAGTAGCCGATTATCTGTAAACTGTCATCTCTTTGACTAATGTAGCAACTTATGAATATCTGAAACTTTTTCTCCTTCTCTTGGTAAACTAATTTCAGCACTGTCACTCGATCAAGCTTTGGCAATTGAACCAAGTCACTCGAATGCGAACAAATATCGCAACAAAGTGCAGATGATGCACAATTTTGCTCAAAAAATTAGAGCAAACCAGACCTTGCAAAATCTGTTATTATTATTACGGGAAAGATAGCCTCAATTGTGCCGCACATCCGGCTGGTCGCCCTCAAGAAGTGTGTCGTGATTGGGAATTTAATTAAACTAAAATGAAAACAAATAACCGTGCTTGCCTGGAAAAATTGCTGCAAGAAAGAAACGAACGTCCCGAAAAAATGGCAGAAATTGATGCACAAATAAATGCAACTTTTCGCCAAAGTCATGTGATTATGGTCATCGATATGTCGGGATTTTCTCGGACAACTGTGCGTCACGGAATCATTCATTGTCTGGCAATGATTCACCGGATGCACGCAATTGTCTATCCTGTAATTGCTGAATGTGGCGGCACTGTAGTTAAGGAGGAAGCTGACAATATTTTTGCAGTGTTTCCTGATGTAAAATCGGCTGTGCAAGCTGCGATCGATTCTCTGAAGCATACGGGGGCTGTGAATACGACTCTGCCGCCTGAGATGGATATTTATCTGTGCATCGGCATTGGCTGCGGTGATGTTTTGATGCTGGAAGGAGAGGATATGTACGGCTCGGAATTTAATCTAGCATCAAAGCTGGGAGAGGATTTGGCGGAACAGGGAGAGATTTTGCTGACTAATTCGGCGTTTGAAAAGTTTGAGGGTAAAAAGGAAGATTGGGAAAAAGTCGAATTTTCGATTTCTGGTTTGGAATTAGTAGCCTATAAGCGAGTGATATATAGCAGTCCTAAATGAGTCGTAAAGTTTTTTACCCCACCCCAACCCTCCCCTTACTAAGGGGAGGGAGTAAGAAGTTCACAAATGATTTAGGATTGCTATAGCAGTCCTAAATGAGTCGTAA
>NZ_NXIB02000167.1 GCF_002412335.2 Tychonema bourrellyi FEM_GT703 | reverse complement strand
ATCGTCAAACAGTAGTCTGTGACAGGGTTTGGCCTTAAGTTGACACCAATGGGCAATGCTGTCTCCTCCCTTGTAAGTTTCTGTAGGGTGCGTCGCGATCGACTAATTCAACCCAGAGCGACAATCTCATGGCGACGCACCTCACAATCACGGCGGTACGTCACCATGAGATTATGAGAGATTACCAAAAAATTTGCCAGCGACGCACCCTACTTTCTAGAGCGTGTTCTCAAACTCTTCTGTAGGTTGGGTTAAGCGTAGCGAAACCCAACAAATCTAATAAAAATGTTGGGTTTCGTTCCTCAACCCAACCTACAATTTAAGGCAATTCTGGGGAGAGAAAACACGCCCGTTCGCCCCTTATTAAGGATGGAACGGGTAGTAGCTCAATAAGTCATAATTGACCATTAGCAAATAGAAATAATTTTTTGATAAACCTCAAATTATGCGATCGCACAACTTGTCGCAAATATTGCCAAAAAAAATGTTTAGTATAAAGAAAGTATAAAATTTAGCCAAAAACTGCCAAAATATGTTTAAACCTAATAACTGACGGCTTATTTTAAAACGCAATGGATACAGCTAACTTTCCCTGGTTAACAACAACAATTCTGTTTCCTATTGCTGCGGCTTTGCTGATTCCTTTGATTCCCGATAAGGATGGCAAGACGGTGCGGTGGTATACTCTGATTGTCGGTTTGATTGATTTTGCTCTGCTGGTTTACGCTTTTTACACTCAGTACGACTTCAGCAATCCGGGACTGCAACTGGTTGAAAGTTATACTTGGGTGGAGCAACTTGATTTAAATTGGTCGGTGGGTGCTGACGGTTTATCGATGCCACTGATTTTGCTGACGGGTTTTATTACCACTTTAGCTACTTTAGCAGCATGGCCGGTTACGTTTAAACCGAAGCTATTTTACTTTTTGATGCTGGTAATGTACGGCGGCCAAATTGCAGTTTTTGCCGTCCAGGATATGTTGCTGTTTTTCCTGGTTTGGGAACTGGAATTAGTGCCCATTTACCTGATTTTGTCCATCTGGGGTGGCAAAAAACGGCTCTACGCAGCAACTAAGTTTATCTTGTACACGGCGGGCGGTTCGCTGTTTATTTTGCTGGGTGCGCTGACGATGGCGTTTTATGGTGATACGGTGACTTTTGATATGCGGGCGATCGCAGCCAAAGATTACAGCACCAATATCGAATTGCTACTGTACGCAGGTTTCTTAATCGCTTACGGCGTCAAACTGCCGATTTTCCCCCTACACACTTGGCTCCCTGACGCTCACGGCGAAGCCACCGCACCAGCCCATATGTTGCTAGCAGGAATTCTGCTAAAAATGGGCGGTTACGCTTTGCTCAGAATGAATGCGGGAATGTTACCAGATGCTCACGCTACCTTCGCACCGCTGTTAGTAATTTTAGGTGTGGTAAACATTGTTTACGCGGCCTTAACTTCTTTTGCTCAGCGCAATTTGAAGCGAAAAATTGCCTATTCTTCGATTTCCCACATGGGCTTTGTGTTAATCGGGATAGCTTCGTTTACCGATTTGGGAATGAGCGGTGCAATGCTGCAAATGGTTTCCCACGGTTTAATTGGGGCGAGTTTGTTCTTTATGGTGGGTTGCACTTACGATCGCACTCACACCCTCATGCTCGATGAAATGGGCGGTGTCGGGCAGAAAATGCGTAAGGTTTTCGCCATGTGGACTACTTGTTCTATGGCTTCCTTGGCTTTGCCGGGAATGAGCGGTTTTGTAGCAGAATTGATGGTGTTTGTGGGTTTTGCAACGAGCGATGCTTACAATCCGGTGTTTAAGGTTTGTGTGATAATTCTCGCTGCTTTTGGGGTGATTTTGACTCCGATTTATCTGCTGTCAATGCTGCGTGAGATTTTCTACGGTTCTGAGAATAAGCAATTGGTGGAACACGAGGAATTGGTGGATGCGGAACCGCGAGAAGTGTTTATCATTGCTGCGCTGTTAGTGCCGATTATTGGCATTGGTTTGTATCCAAAAATGCTGACTCAGGTTTACGATGCAACTACCGTACAGTTGACTGCAAGATTGCGCGATTCTGTGCCTTCGCTGGTGGCTAAGGCTGCTGCGGATAAAACTGTGTCTTTGCGTGCACCTGCGATCGAGCTTAGCAAGTTGTAATTTGCACTGGATACGAGGAATAAAACCCCCAAACTTGATTTTTAAAATGGTTTGGGGGTTTTCTATTTTTTGGCGATATAAATCAGGGAAACTTTTGCTCTCAAGTAATCTGGAGTTGGGTTCATAAATTATTTGTAGTTGGGGCAGGCGATCGCGGAAAAGGATGGTAAAATTAGGCAGAAAATAAGTTTTACAATAATGAAGTCCACTTCCTTTGATAAAAATAAGCACTTATACAAAAGCGAAGCCTTTGTTGAACTTGTTAAAGATGCAGTCAGGTTCTTTAACGGTACTCCTGTTCATACACTTCAACTTCCTGAAGCTTTTCTAGGCACAGGGGTTTATGCCCTTTACTACATTGGTCAGAGTCCACTTTATAAACAATATTCAGAGTTAAATCGGCTTGCCTATAACTGTCCAATATACGTTGGCAAAGCTGTTCCAAAAGGATGGCGGCAGGCTCGTATTTCAGACAGTGTGCTAAATCGGTCTCGTGAATTGTGCAACCGTCTCAGAGAACATAGCAGGAGTATCACAACAGGTGGAGGGCTTTCTATTGAAGATTTCATGTGCCGTTTTGTCATTTTTGAATATGAAGGCTCGGACATGATAGGTACAATTGAGGCAGCTCTGATCAAATTGAATCAACCGCTTTGGAATGTTGCTGTGGATGGATTTGGAAACCATGATCCCGGACGGGGACGATATGAACAAGCAAAGTCGGACTGGGACGTAATCCATCCAGGAAGACCTTGGGCAGAACGTTGTAATGGTACATATAAAGACGAAAGCACCATATTTGCAAACATTGAACGCCATCTGAAAAGCGTCGGGAGATCATGATGAATTCCCTTGAACTATTCTCAGGTGCAGGTGGTTTGGCAAAGGGGCTTGAATTATCAGGATTCAAACATTCTGCACTTGTCGAGATTAATAAAAATGCCTATGCCTCTCTTTGTGCAAACTTTGATACAGAAAAAATTTTCTTCGGAGATATAAGAGAATTCAATTTAGAAATGTTGGGCAATATTGATGTTGTTGCAGGTGGACCGCCCTGTCAGCCATTCTCAGTAGGTGGCAAACATAAGGCGGATCGGGATAGTCGGGATATGTTTCCATATGCCATAGATATTATCAAAAATCTGAAACCAAAAGCTTTTATATTTGAAAATGTTAAAGGCTTGCTTCGTCAAACATTTGCTGATTATTTTGAGTATATTATTCTTAGGTTAACCTACCCTAGCATTACCGCAGAAACCAACTCAGATTGGCTGCAACATCTAGGCGAACTTCGCAATGTGAGTCAGTTATCTTATTCAGGAACCAAATATAATGTACAGTTTAAACTAATCAACGCAGCAAATTATGGAGTTCCGCAAACACGTGAGCGCGTAGTGATAGTTGGGATTAGATCTGATTTAAAATCCTTTTGCTCCTTCCCGCCAGAAACGCATTCATCAGATCGGCTATTTTGGGATATGTACATTACAGGAGAATACTGGGAACGCCACAAAATATCCAAATCAAACCGCCCATTGATGGACAAATTAATAGAAAATAAAGTATTTAAACTCAAAGATCAATATGGTATGTTTGCACCAGTATTTAGGCCTTGGCAAACAATAAGGGATGCTCTTGATGATCTGCCAGATCCGAAGTCTAATCACGGCATAAATGACCATGTTTTTCGTGATGGAGCACGCATCTATCCAGGACATACAGGAAGTACCTTAGACTTACCCGCAAAAACGATTAAAGCTGGAGATCATGGCGTTCCTGGCGGCGAAAATATGATTCGTTTTCCAAATGGGAGTGTCCGTTACTTGACTGTATTTGAGGCCAAACGACTACAAACTTTTCCCGATCATTTTGTGATTAAGGGTCCCTGGGGAGAAGCTATGCGGCAGATTGGCAATGCGGTTCCTGTTCTACTCGCTGAGAAAATAGGTCATGAACTTGTAAAAACACTAAACGCACATAATAGGCTAGTAGGGTGCGTCACCTAGCCTCGCTACCACAATATATGATCGCCCTCAAGTTCTCGTCACCTTTCTCGATCCAAACAAAATCTATCCAATTAAACTGCGCCAACTGATCGATCGATTGGAAACAATTGCAGGTATTCAGCAAGGCTTCGAGGAACTCAACGCCGGACTTACTCGCCCCATCGAAAATTTTGTCCAAGAAATGCAGCAGAAATATGACATTTCAGGTTGAAATTACCCCGATCGCCTCTTCTGAGATTGAGCAAGCCTACCGCTGGTATCGAGAGCGGAATCCCGACTTTACTAAGCCTTGATAAGATCAGCTAAATCAGGGGAAAACAACTGATTGGGAAATAGTAACGTTTCCAAGTAATGAAACTTTATGCCATAAAGACTCTTGATTTCTTTGATTTGTGCAAGAATCTGAACTTTATCGATACTCCGATTACTTTTGATTCCGACAATCATGATATTTTTACTTGTATGCTCAGAAGATATAAACTCAAAAACCTTAGCTTCATAGCCAGATAATTCAAGTAGAAGTGCTCTCAATCCATCAGTCACTATTTCTGATTGTCTTTCTAGCAAAATTCCAAACTTCAGCAAATCCTTTACACTCGTACTGGGATGAATTTCTTTCCTAACTTGCTTATGACAGCATGGGGCTAGGATAATCAAAGAAGAATCAGACTTTATTCCTTGATAAATTGCATCATCTGTTGCAGTATCGCACGCATGGAGTGCTATCGTCACATCTGTTTTTTCGGCGCTGTAACTCTTGATATTTCCCGGCTCGAAATGTAAATTTTCAAAATTAACTGATTCGGTAACAGAATTACAAAAAGCGACTAAATCCGTTCTGCTTTCTATCCCAGTCACTGATGCTTGTTTATTGAGAATATTATTCAAAAAATCATATATTGCAAAAGTCAAGTATCCCTTACCTGAACCCATATCAACGACAGATAAGTGATTGCTTGCTGCTAATCCTGATGATTCAAGTAAGCCATCCACAATTTCAATAAACTTATTGATCTGCCTGAATTTATCTTCCATCGTTTTTACGATGTTGCCCTCCTTATTTGTAATTCCTAATGCTGTAAGATAGGGATTATTTTCAGCTTCAATCAATCGTTTCTTTTTGCGATCGTGTTCCTGCGGAATTGTGGTAGTAGAATTAGGAAAAGTTGGCTTGATAAAAGAGAGTTTTAGCTTCTGATGATTGCCATATTCAAGTTGAACATCTTGTTTGATGGTGAATAATCGGCTACTCATAAAATCTTTGCCAATCAAGGTATTGATTAGATCGATACCTTCTTGTATTGAGTGATTTTTTCCTATTTCTTTAGTTTTATAGCAGTATGTCAAAGATAATCTGATGCCGGATTTAATTTTGATAATTTTAGCAACGATTTTATTTAAAAATTCTTCTTTGCCTCTATACTTTCCTAGAGTTAATCTAACAAACTCTTGGCTTTCTATACTGGCGGTGAGAACGGAGATGAATTGCTCTTGTGTGTTGGTGTTTGTAGTCATTATTTATGATGTTGAATTATATCTTTACAGCCGTTTGTAACTGCTGTATTGGATTTCAAGTCAGCCTATCTGACATCTTGCACTATTTTCAAGAACAGGCAAGATGCCTGTTCCACAAAGAGTGAATTTTCTGGTTCTGACATCTTGTACCATTTTCAAGAACAGGCAAGGTGCCTGTTCCACAAACAATGGATTTTCTGGTTCTGACATCTTGTACCATTTTCAAGAACAGGCAAGATGCCTGTTCCACAAACAATGGATTTTCTTGTTTAAGAACAGGCAAGATGCCTGTTTCACAAAGAATGGATTTTCTTGTTTAAGAACAGGCAAGATGCCTGTTTCACAAAGAATTAATTTTCTTGTGGGGTGGGCATCCTGCCCGCCCATAAAAGGCTGATTGAGAATCATACAATATCTATGAAAACTGTGCTTCCATTTGTCGCACCACGGTTAAAGCAGAATAAGAAACACCAGCAGTTCCTTCTCCCGGATGGGTGGAGTCGCCGACTAACCAGAGGTTTTGAATCGGTGTCCGATTGGCAAATCCGAAGGGCCCGAAGGTTGGTACTCGCTGTCCGATACCCCCTACAACACCTCGATCGCGCGCCGTGTAGCGGGCAAAGGTGCGGGGTGTGGCGCACTCTTGGTGTACGATCGCACCCGATGATAAATCAAAATATTCGCTCAAACGCGCGATCGCCCCTTCCATATATTTTTGCTTCAAACCTTCATAATCAACCGAATTCCACCACATTCGAGTCTCAGTAAACGAAGAAGCAATCACCGTCGCCATGCCTTTTGGTGCTCTACCATCACCCGAATGACTGACAGAAACAAACAATGAATTATTCTCGCCAATTTCACCGTCGTAGTCATACAGAAACTGAAGGTGAGGTGGACAATTTGCCGGAATTGCGCCTTCCTTCACTCCTAAATATATCACAAAAGCACCCGATGCGGGCGGCAATTTATCCACTCGATATTTGTAGCCAGACATTTGATTTGGAAGCTTAGAAACAGCAGATTTTATCACTGATTTATCCGATATTTTTGCGGAGTTTTGTGATTTAATTGAATCTGTTTCTAACAATTTAACTAAATTTTGTGCAGTGACATTGGCGACAATATTATCAGCATTTTCTGTCCAAACTTCGCCTGTTTTTTGATTGCGAATTGTTGTACCCGTAGCTTTACCGTTTGTGGTGATAATACTTTCAACTGTGTGTCGCAATAAGACTTTGCCGCCATCTCGTTCGATCGCACTTACCAGTCGATCGCTCAACACCTGCATACTCCCTTGCAAATGATACAATCCTTGTGGCGCTTGGGAAACCCCCAAAGCCGTCGCCGCGTAAAGTAGCGCCGTTTCTTCACTATCTACTTGAGAATACAATTTTAACTGCAAATCCAGAAAAGTTCTCAAACGCAAATTATCGCCCAATCCGCACAGCCGCAAAGCATCTCCCACCGTCATAAAAGTGAAAGGTAAAGTAATCAAAGTATCAGGGCGAACAGCTTTAGTCAATTGCCAAAAATCCCATAAATTTCTGGGCGGTAAAACTGGATCACGTCCTTGAAATTTCCAGCTAGCTTGAAATAATGTCGATAATAATTGCCAAAAATGTTCGCTTCCGGGAAACTGTTTTTGTCTTTCTTGTTGCCATTTTTGCGGATCTCGCCAGACGCTAATCGGTGCGGTTTCTCCTGGCAAAAATACTGCACAAGCTGGATCGCAGGGTGTGGCGGCGGGAAGTTCGATGTCTAATTCTGAGAAGATGCGGTGGTGAATTCCTCCGGGCTCTAATCCTGCGACTTGGGTAGCGCCGACATCGAAGGTAAAGCCTTTGCGCTTGAAGGTGGAAGCGCAGCCGCCGGGGACGATCGCCTGGTCTAAGACTAGCACTTTGTATCCTTTGCGCGCTAGTAGGGCGGCTGCTGTGAGGCCACCGATTCCGGCTCCGATGACGGTGACGCTGGATTTGCGTTGAGGTGTGCGATCGCTGACCATAATTGATTTATTGTAATATTTCTTAAAATTATGGTCATATTTTCCAATAAAAAGCTCTTGTGCGACAGGTTGAAATCTCTCGCTACAAGAGTTATCGTCCGAGTTTAGAGCACGTTTCATATCGTTTCCGGTTGTATCTGAGATCTTGCACCAATGTCAGCAACAGGCTTTCCGGCCTGTTCCACAAAGAGTGAATTTCTTGTGGGATGGGCATCCTGCCCGTCCATAAAAGGCTTATTGAGAATGGTGCAAGATCTCAGTTGTATCCGAATAGTAAATTCGAGTTAACGGTCACTGACGGTGCAACCGGAATTGATATGATTTAGAATTACCGACGGCGCCATTTGTTGAGAACAGCTTCGCCAATCCCCGCCACAGCTTGCATTTGACTAAGCTGTTCCCGTAAGGTTTTGATAGTTCTTAGCTGTTCTTGAGACTGTTGCTGTAAAGCGTCGTAATTTCGCTGTTTCGCAACACTCTGGCTCAATTGACTTTCGAGATTTTGCTTAGCTTCTGCTAACTGAGAATGCAAAGATTCGATCGAACTTTCGCGTTCTGTCAACTGAGTCCGCAACTGCTGTTCGAGATTTTGTTTTTCGGCTAATTGACTTTCCAGATTTTGCTTAGCTTCGGCTAACTGAGAATGCAAAGATTCGATCGAACTTTCGCGTTCTGTCAACTGAGTCAGCAACTGCTGTTCGAGATTTTGTTTTTCGGCTAATTGAGAATGCAATTGGGCGATAGAACTTTCGCGTTCTGTCAACTGAGTCAGCAATTGCTGTTCGAGATTTTGTTTTTCGGCTAATTGGCTTTCCAGATTTTGCTTAGCTTCGGCTAATTGAGAATGCAAAGATTCGATCGAACTTTCCCGTTCTGTCAACTGTTGCTGTAAAACTTCGTAACTTGACTTCGCTACAGTTTCGGCTAATTGACTTTCCAGATTTTGCT
>NZ_NXIB02000166.1 GCF_002412335.2 Tychonema bourrellyi FEM_GT703 | reverse complement strand
CTCAATAAACCCGCCCCCACCCAACCGTAAATCTCAACAATCTCAATAAACCCGCCCCCACCCAACCGTAAATCGCAATCTACTTCTTTCTACAATCAAGTATCTTCCCCCCAAACCTTTAGTTGCAAATAAACCAATCCCAAAGTCACAGCCATCAGCAAAGTAGCCGCCGCCGCTGCATAACCAAAATCAAATTTCGTAAAAGCCTGGTCGTAAATATAATAAACTAGCAAATTAGTAGAGTTCAAAGGGCCGCCGCCAGTGATGACGTAGACTTGCTCGAAACTCCGCAACGTAAAAATAGCAGTTGTGACACTTGCAAACACCAAAGTCGATCGCAAACCAGGTAAAGTAATGTACCAAAATTGCTGCCAAGCATCAGCCCCATCCAATTCGGCCGCTTCGTAGTGATTGACCGGAATCGCCTGCAATCCTGCCAAAAATACTACCATATTAAAGCCTAATTGTTTCCAAATACTCAGCAGAATTATGACTGGCATTGCCCAAACTGTGCTACTAAGCCAAGGTATCGGATTTAAGCCGATCGCCATCAATAGCCCATTCACCGGGCCCTCAGCTTGAAACAGCCACCGCCAACCCAACCCAACCGCCACCAGCGAGGTAATCGAAGGCACAAAATAGGCAGTACGGAGCACCCCTCGCCAAGCAAACGAGCGATTTAGAAAAACTGCCAAACCCAAAGGAATAACTACACTGGGAATGACGGTAAAAGTAGCAAAATAAATGGTATTTTGGATAACTTGCCAGAAATCCAGGTTAGCAACTAAACGCCAATAATTTTTCAACCCGATAAAATGTATTCCCGATCGCGTAAAACTGCCACTGGTAAAGCTGAGGTAGAATAAATAGGCGATCGGGTAAATCAAAAAAGTACCCAAAAACAACAAAGCTGGGGCTAAAAAAGTCCAAGCTGCGATCGACTCATTGTCCAACCAGTTAAAACGCCCAGATTTAATCGGAACCATTAGCTTGTAAGATTTATCTTTTAGTTTTAAAGTTTACCATAATACAGCTCAATCTCAAAATGCAGCTTCTAGATATACTATCAAATTTGCCCACCATAGAATCTGAGAGACTCCTGCTCAGAAAAATTACTTTAAACGATGCCAGCGATATGTTTGAGTATGGCTCAGATCCCCAAGTATCAGAATACACAACCTGGTCAACTCATACCTCCATCGAAGACACTAAATATTTTATCAAATCCCTGGTAAAAATGTACAAAAAACGAGAACTTGTAGATTGGGGAATAATTCATAAAGCCGAGAAAAAATTTATCGGCACTTGTGGATATGTGGGATGGAGTATGACACACAGTCGCGCTGAAATGGGATACGCGCTTTCTCGCAAATATTGGAATCAAGGATACATGAGTGAGGCGGTCAATGCCATGATGGAATTCGGCTTTCGGGAAATGCACTTGAATAGAATTGAGGCTAAATGTCAAGTCAACAATATTGCTTCAGCCCGCGTGATGGAAAAAGTGGGAATGCAATTGGAAGGAATATTGCGACAGCAGCTATTTGTCAAAGACGAATATTGGGATATCAAAATTTATTCGATTCTCAGGGATGATTTTTTTGCCGATCGACCATATTAGAACTCGTTGTATAGCCTTTCTCACAAAGATTAGGTACGCTTCGGGCATGGGGCATAGGGCATGGGGCATCGCTGCACTGGGCATCTGGAATTGGGCATACCTCACTTTTTCCAGAGCAGCTTTAGGTGGTAAAATTAGTTTCTAGCATTTGATATAACAGTAAAAATTGCATGATAACAGCAAATACAAATTCCAAAGATTGTTTAATTGTTCCCGCAATTCCTCACGCCCAAATCGCAAAAAATGCTGATATTAATGAACCATTAAAATTAGGAATTCTCGCGTCAGGAAGCGGCAGCAACTTTGAAGTAATTGCCCAAGCCATCCAAAACCAACAACTCAATGCTCAAATTCAAGTATTAATTTACAACAACCCCGGAGCCAAAGCCGCAGCACGAGCCGAAAAATACGGCATCCCCTCAATCTTCCTCAATCACCGCGACTACAAAAAACGCGAAGCATTAGATACACAAATTGTCAAAACCTTCCAAGAATATGATGTCAAATGGGTGATCATGGCAGGCTGGATGCGAATAGTCACCAAAGTTTTACTCGATGCTTTCCCAGACCAAGTTATTAACATTCACCCCAGTTTGCTACCAAGTTTTCCAGGAATCAGCGCTGTTGAACAAGCACTTGCTGCTAAGGTGAAAATCACTGGATGTACAGTGCATATCGCCCATTTGGAAGTTGACAGCGGCCCAATTCTCATCCAAGCAGCAGTACCCATATTGCCCGACGATACCCCAGAAACTCTACACGCTCGAATTCAGGTGCAAGAGCATAAAATCATGGTAGGCGCGATCGCACTGATCGCCCATCGCTCTACTGTGACAAATACTTTTAACCAATGACAGATGACAAATTCCCTAGTCTTGCCTGATCCCTGATTGTGACTTGCCACCTCAAGTAATATGATTAGCCAAATGGCTAATCATATATTGGCTAATTGGCCTAATCAGTTAGTCAAAAATTTTACTATGCTAGTGTTAGTCAGGTTTCAGTATAGCCTTTCTCAGAAAGATGAGGTACGATCGAGAATTAGTAATAGGTAATTAGTAATTGGTAATGCCCGATGCCCTCTTTGGCCGATGCCCTCTTTGGCCGATGCCCCATTACCCTGTACCTCACCTAACTGAGAAAGGCTATATATAGTGCCATCTGTTATATAAATATCATGCTCAAAATTTTGGTCATTGAAGACGACGAATTAATCCGGGAAACTCTTGTGCAACTCCTGGAATTTCAAAACTATCGGGTCATTGTCGCCCAAAACGGTCGAGTAGGTGTGCAGATGGCACTCTCAGAGATTCCCGATTTAATTTTGTGCGACGTGCAGATGCCGGAACTCGACGGTTATGAGGTGTTGCGGACTCTACGCCAAAACTCCCTAGCTGCCACAATTCCATTTATTTTCCTCACAGCTCTAGGTGCCAAAGCGGATTTCCGCCGAGGGATGGAATTGGGGGGTGACGATTATTTGACCAAGCCGTTTACTAAAGCAGAATTGCTCGGAGCGATTTCCTCTCGCGTCTCCAAACGACAAACGATTACTCAACCCCTGACTGTCGCACTCCAGCAAGCAGAAGCCAGACTCAACGATTTAGTAAACGACTCGACCACCTCCAACCCTGTCTGTTCTGAAAAGTTGGCTTTGGAAGCTTTGCTGCGCCGCGCTTTGGCACAAGGTGAATTTCAGGTATACTATCAGCCCCAGGTGGATATTCCTACTGGACAAATTATCGGTGCAGAAGCTTTGGTCCGCTGGCAAAATCCCGATCGAGGTATAATTTCTCCATGCGAATTTATTCCCCTCGCAGAAGAAACAGGCTTAATTATTCAGATTGGGGAATGGGTGCTGCTGTCAGCTTGTGCTCAAGCCGCCAGTTGGTTGGCTGCTGGGTTTTCGCCGTTCAGGATATCAGTAAATTTGTCACCCCGACAGTTGTCAGACCCCCAACTCAAAACCCGAATTGTCCAAATCCTCGAAACTACTGGCTTGGAGCCTACTAATTTAGAGCTAGAAATGACCGAAAGTGCTTTAGTAGAAAATGCTACTGTCGCAGGCACTACTATAAACGAACTCAAAGCTCTAGGCATTCGGATTGCTGTTGACGACTTCGGTACTGGTTATGCTACTTTAGGATATCTCAAGCAATTTGCCTTTGACAGTTTAAAGATCGATCGCATTTTTGTCCGCAACGCTAACGAAGATGCTCAAAATGCCGCGATCACGACTGCTGTAATTTTACTCGGTCACAGCCTAAACATGACCGTAATTGCTGAAGGGGTTGAAACAGAAGCCGAACTAGCTTTTTTGAAGAAGCACCAGTGCGATATCATGCAGGGGTATCTGTTTAGCCGTCCCCAACCAACATCAATATTTGAAAATTTATTGGTTGCAGACCAGCATTTGTTTGAGTTGCCGACGGAGACCGTACCTAGTCAGGTTATCTCTTTTGTACCTTTTTCCGATCGAGAAAAACCTAAAAACATCTCAATGTCAGCCGATTTTAGATTTTAGATTTTTAGATTGGAGATTCACGAGTTACAGTTGCAATAACTGTCAACACGACTTGGCGCAAAGCTGGCATGGAAAGAATATTAGTTGTTGACGATGAAGCAGACTGTCAAACAGTCTTAGGAATGTACTTGGAAAGCCAAGGATACCGGGTTCAATGCGCCACTTCTGGCATTGAGGCACTCTCGATTTTTGAGAATGACCCTCCAGATTTGGTGATCTCTGATGTCATGATGCCCGAAATGGACGGCTTTGAGTTTTGTCGCCGCTTGCGAAATACCCGTTTGGGAAAGTTGATGCCGTTTATATTTTTGTCTGGTCAAGGTGAGATAGAATCAAAAGTTGAAGGTCATTCGATCGGAGCTGATGACTATCTAGTCAAACCTTTTCAGTCTGAAGAAATATTAGCCAAGGTCAAAGCTCAATTAGAACGCTCTCACCGCATTCACGCCGAGATTGTCCGACTCCTGCAAAATTCTACCGCACTGACGGTGGAACCAAAAATTCTGCCAGTAGCGCCACCAGCACCTTTGCCTTTAACACCAGCAGAGGAAAGAGTTTTTGGGGAAGTTATTCAGGGCTACACGAACAAACAAATTAGCCATCGACTGTTTATTAGCCCCAGAACTGTCCAAGCTCACTTAGGCAGCATTTTCAGCAAATTACACATAGAAAATCGAGCTCAGCTCGTAAAATTTGCCCTGGAAAGGGGGTACAAACCCCCTCAAAGTTAGCGATCGAGTTTAATATTTATTTATGTTTTTTAATTAAATTAGTCTTAATGATTCATAATTATTGCAATTTTATTGCCAAAAAAAGCCTATGACCGCAATAATTCCCTTTATAATGTACGGCTGGATTCCAATTGTCTTATACCTGTTTGTAAGGTTTCCGCCTCAGCGAGCAGTGATCGTAAGTATGATTGTAGCGTGGCAGTTTTTACCACAAGTTTCTCTGAGCATCCCTGGATTGCCACCATATAGCAAAATGTCAGCAGCTTGCTACGGTGTTTTGCTGGGTACTCTTGTTTACGATACTGCGCGGTTCACATCTTTTAAGCCTGGTTGGATAGACGTGCCAATCCTAATTTGCTGTTTATGCCCCATTGCTTCGCAAATTACTAATGGCGGCAGCCCCCTATCTCCAACTTTAAACCAAATTGTTACTTGGGGGTTGCCCTATCTTTTAGGACGTTTGTATCTCAATAGTTTAGATGGGCTGCGACAGTTAGCGATCGGAATTTTTGCAGGTGGCTTAGCCTACATTCCTTTTACGATGATTGAAGGGGTTAGGGGCCCAATTCTGCACCAGATGGTTTACGGCGTCAACGCCTTTGAGGACTGGGGTCAGGCTAGGCGTATGGGTGGGTGGAGACCTGTAGTATTCATGCAGCATGGTTTGATGGTGGGGCTATGGATGATGACGGCTGCTTTAATCGGATTTTGGTTGTGGCAAACCGGGGTACTCAAGAAGTTTCAAGGTCGCAATATGAAGACTTTGGCAATTATACTAATTATCGCTTTTTTCTTGTGTCGTTCTACAGGTGCTTATAGTTTATTTGCAATGTCGCTGATTGTATTGTTCTGTGCCAAACTGTTGAAAACATCTTTGCCCTTATTGATTATTATTGGATATATCGTATTTTATCTGTATCTAGCTGCATCGGGTCAATTTTCCAGCGCAGAAGTTATTAGCTTCATATCTCAATTGTTTGGCGAAGAACGAGCAGGTTCTCTAGGGTTTAGATTTCAAAATGAAGAGATATTGGGTGACAAAGCGCGACTACGATTTCTTTTTGGCTGGGGGGACTCCGGTGGAAACCGCGTGTATAATGAGTATGGTGATGATGTATCTGTCACCGACAGCTTGTGGATTATTGCATTTGGCGTGAACGGTGTAGTAGGTTTAGTTAGTCTATTTTCTGCTCTGCTAATTCCTGCGATCGCCTTCTGTTTCAAATATCCCGCCAGAACCTGGTCTAACCCAAAAGTCGCGCCAGCAGCGGTACTAGGAATAACTTTAACTATGTATGCGTTTGACAGTGTTTTGAATGCTATGACTAACCCAATTTTTATGTTGATTGCTGGAGGTATATCCGGTCTGGTACTAAAAGCTCCAGAAAGTCTGAAGGCGAAGAAAACCAGTTCACCGCAAACTAGACGGTCTTTGAATCCACAAAAATCAGTGTAATTTATATTGACTGGAGAGAATACAAAAAAAGTATAAATTGATAATTTATGTTGTGAATTGTAAAATAAATTGATTTTATAAATTATTTTTACAATAAATAATTCTTTACAGAATCTTTAAAATTAGTTATTAAAGGAGTAGGGAGAACAGGATATACTGAAAAAAGTTTATTCACCAAAGCACCGAAGTATTGCAAACGCGACATGATAGCGTGATTTTTGCGTCAGTACGAAATATAGAGGTTGATTAAAAATGAAAATTGTTAAGTTGTTGAATGTGTCCGTTGATAATTTTTCAATTACAGAGCTGTTTGAGAGGCTAGAAGACGGAGGCGGTGTCGTATTTACGCCTAATGTAGACCATTTGATTAAATTGCAGCACGATCGAGACTTTTATGAAGCTTACAATAGCTGTGATTATAGAGTCTGCGACAGTCAAATCTTGATGTATGCTTCCAGATTTTTGGGTACTCCCATCCAAGAAAAGATTTCTGGGTCTGACTTGTTTCCGGCATTTTATAGCTATCATAAAGATAATGAACATATTAAGATTTTCTTGCTAGGAGCAGCGGAAGGAGTTGCCATTCAAGCTCAGGAAAAAATCAACCTAAAAATCGGCAGAGCAATAGTAGTTGCTGCCTATTCTCCTTCTTTTGGATTTGAAAAAAATCCAGAAGAGTGTGAAAAAATAATTGAGATTATCAATCAATCAGGGGCTACAGTATTAGCGATCGGGGTAGGAGCGCCTAAGCAAGAAAAATGGTTGGTTAAATATAGACACAAATTCACACACATCAAAGTTTTCTTGGCCATAGGCGCAACTATTGATTTTGAAGCTGGTTGTAAAGCAAGGTCTCCCAAATGGATGAGCGAAGTCGGCATAGAATGGGCTTACCGACTGTTAAGCGAACCAAGAAGGTTGTGGAAAAGATATTTGATAGATGGTCTGCCTTTTTTTAAATTGATTGTAGAACAAAAATTAGGTTCTTATAAAATGCCTTTTTTTGATGGGTAAATAATCTAGAGTCAACAGTCAACAGTCAACAGTCAACAGTCAACAGCATTTTCAGACGGCCCATGACAATTGCTTATTTAGTTAATCAATATCCCAAAGTTAGCCACAGTTTTGTCCGCAGAGAAATTTTGGCTGTAGAGAATTGTGGTCTGAAAGTTGCCCGTTTTTCAATCCGTTCCTGCGAGTCCGAACTTGTGGACGAAGGAGACAAAAAAGAGCAAGAACAGACCAAAATTGTTTTAGGAGTTGGCATTTTTGGCTTAGTATCGGGTTTGCTGCGGGTGGCGCTAACTAGACCGATTCGATTCGTCGAAGCTTTGCGGTTAATGTTGAAAGTAGGTTGGCATTCCGATCGCGGTATTGTACTTCACTTCGCTTACTTGGCAGAAGCTTGTGTGCTATTAAACTGGTTCTCCAGCCAGGGAATCAAACACGTTCACGCGCACTTTGGGACGAATTCAACCACAGTAGCGATGCTGTGTCGTGTACTTGGTGGGCCTACCTACAGTTTCACGGTTCATGGCCCTGAAGAATTCGACAAAGCTACAATTCTTGGCTTTGAGGAAAAAATTAAGCGGGCGGCTTTTGTGGCGGCGGTTAGTTCTTTTGGCAAAAGTCAGTTGTATCGATGATGCGATCGCCCTTTTTGGTCTAAAATTCATGTAATTCACTGCGGTGTAGATGCGGCATTTTTGGATTTACCCTATGTTCCGGTCACTTCCGAACCTCGTTTAGTTTGTATTGGCCGACTCAGCGAACAAAAGGGTCATTTGCTGTTAATCGAAGCTGCGGGTAAGTTGGCTAGTCTTGGTTTGCAGTTTAAGTTAATATTAGTAGGTGATGGGCCGTTGCGATCGGATATTGAAAAGGCGATCGACCAATACGGACTACAAAATCATTTAGAAATTACAGGATGGGCTGATAGCGCTCAAGTTCAGCAGCAAATTTTGGCGGCGCGAGCAATGGTTTTGCCGAGTTTTGCTGAAGGTTTACCCGTGGTAATTATGGAAGCTTTGGCTCTTAGCAGGCCCGTGATTAGCACCTATGTTGCTGGTATCCCGGAACTCGTGGAGCCTGGAGTTTGTGGTTGGTTGATTCCTGCTGGTTCTGTAGAGGCCTTGGCTGATGCGATGCAGGAGGCCTTGGAAGCGCGTGTAGAACGGTTGGAACAGATGGGAAAGACGGGAGCTTTGCGGGTTGCGAAACAGCATAATGTGGCTGTGGAAGCGAAGAATTTAGTGGCGTTGTTTCAGGGGGCGATGGCAGATTCTTAGTAACCGAGGACACGGCAATGCCCATAGGTGTCAACTTAAGCTTGAAACCATTGGTATTTCTTGCTTTTACCTAAGTCTAGATCCCCCTAAATCCCCCTTAAGAAGGGGGACTTTGAGAAGACTCTTGTCCCCC
>NZ_NXIB02000165.1 GCF_002412335.2 Tychonema bourrellyi FEM_GT703 | reverse complement strand
AGGGGAGGGTTGGGGTGGGGTAAAAAACTTTACGACTCCTGCAAGGATTGCTATATATTTAAGATTAACGCAAAGCCAGAAAATTTGAAAGCGATCGGCTGATTTTTTTTTGTTAACATAAGTTTAGATGTATTTGGAACTATCCTATGACCTCAAGTATTACAGAAAGTCTTACACACCGGGAAGATGTGCAAATGCGATCGGCTTATCCTTCCACCCGCCTCACAGTTGCCGACTTGGAACAACTGCAAGGTATACTCTGCGAAGCACAGCTAGACTACCAATTAGAACTCGCAGACGGGAAGATTATCGTTAGGGGCCCATCAGACATTGTATCGAGCGAAATTGGACTTGAGTTCGGCAGACTTTTGCTTAACTGGGTCAAACCCCGCAAATTGGGACGAGTGTTTGAATCTAGTGGCGGGTTTATTCTCCCGAATTCCGATCTGAGAGTTCCTGATGTTTCTTTTGTGGTAGCCTCGCGCCTCAAACAAAGTAAAAGGTATTTTGCCGAACTCGTTCCCGATTTAGTTGTAGAAATCAAATCTGAGTCCGATCGCCTCAAACCCCTGCGAGAAAAACTCCTTTCATTCATCGAACACGGTGCAAAAGTAGGAATATTAATCGATCCAGACGATCGCACAGTCACAATTTACCGCCCCGAAACCGAGCCAGTTATATTGAGAAATGGAGACATTATTTCAATTCCCGAACTCTTACCCGGTTGGGAAGTTCCGGTTGCAGAATTATGGCCGATCGAATTTGAGTAAAATTGGATAAAAAGCAGACAAACCAAGAATAAAATCATCTGTGTTCATCTGCCCTCATCTGCGGTTTAAAACTGCCAAATAACTAAACCCAACAACACAGCTACACCCCCCGCAATAGTCAACACATAAAACTGTGACTGACCAGTACCACTGTACTTCAACCCTTCACCGCTAAAAATTGTCGCAAAACCAAACAAATTAACCGCCCCATCCACCACATACTTGTCAGTCCAAGCGCTGATTTTAGAAATAGAATCAACAGCCCACACGACAGTCAAGAGATAAACGCGATCGATATAAAAATCATAAGCTAACAAATCCTGCAAAACCGGAATCGGTAGTCGCACTGGCCGAGGTAAAACCCCATACCAATAAATTGCCACCCCAATCCCACAACCAATCAACCCAGATAACATCAATAGTGGTGTGCCCAGTGTCTTCAACAGCAAATTTAAAGTATCAAAATCCCCTGTTTCTGACCAAGGCCCATGCCAACTAATTAATAATTGCCACTGCTGCAACATCCAAGGTACTAACAATCCAGTCACAGTCAAAATGACCATCGGCAAAGCCATTAGCCATCCCACTTCTGGAGTTCTACGAGTTTTTGGCTGCGGCTTTCCTGCAAACACCAAACCGAATACACGAGTTAAATTTAGCGCCGTTAAACTATTAACTAACAGCAAGACCACAACCAGCCATAAAGGTACTGTCCAAAAACCGTTCAGCCAGCGCCGCATCACCCAAAAATTCCCTAATGGCAACAGTGCCACCATCCCCGCAGAGCCTACTAAAAAAGCCGTAGTCGTGGCTGGCATTCTCGACCACAAGCCACCCATTTCTGTTAAGTTTTGAGTGTTAGTTGTCGAAATAATTGACCCAGCGCTCATGAATAATAGTGCCTTGGAAATCGAGTGCGCGAACAGCAATAGCAAAGCAATGTCAACTTGATTTAGCCCGACTGCGATAAACACCAAACCCATTGAAGCACTGGTAGAATGTGATAGTGTTCTTTTTAGGTCGATTTGGGCGATCGCCACCAAAGAAGCCCCAACCGCAGTCACCGCACCTAAAACCACCAACACCTCATCAGTCACCGACGACAGCGCCAAAACAGGCTGAAGTTTAATCAAAACATAAGCCCCAGCACCCACAACCACCGTATTCCGCATAATTGAGGCCGGGTTCGGCCCTTCCATCGCCTCATCCAACCACAAATGGAATGGAAATTGAGCGCACTTAGCCGTAGGTGCGGCAATCAAAGCCAAACCTAAGAGATTCGCAACCAAAGGAGATAAAGTTGCAGTTTCCGCCCATGTTTCTAAATCGGAAAAATTCAAACTTCCTGCTAAGGTAGAAAGCGTTACTACTCCCATCAGCAGCGGCACATCTCCGACTCGCTTCGTTAAAAAAGCATCACGGGCGGCTGTCACTACCAATGGTTGAGCGTACCAAAAGCCTACTAACAAATAAGTTGAAAGTGTCAGCATTTCCAACAAAGCATAAGTTAAAAGCAGAGAATCGCTAATCGCAATACCACTAATTGCCGCTTCAAAAAAACCGATCAACCCGAAAAACCGAGCCATAGCCCAGTCTTTTTCCATGTAACCTAAAGCGTAAATTTGTGCTAGCAAACTCAGAAATGCCACTAACTCCATTGCGCCCGCACTCACAGTGGAGATTTCGATGGCGAAAGATAGGTTTAAGTCTGTTGCTTGTACCCAGTCTAGGAGCAATTGTTGAGGTGGTTGATTCCAAGTTTCTCGGAAAATCACTGATCCGTGTACGAAAGCTAAGACAGTCATTAGCAAATTGAAGTACGCTGCTGGTCTCGGCCCTGTTTTGCGAATGGTTCCTGTAGACCAAGGCAAAGTTAAAATTGCACCAATTAAGCCATATAAAGGTATCCACCAACAGCTTTGGAGGAGAAATTGATTCATCATAAAAATGGGTTTGAAACCCCGTCCTTTTAGGACGGCTTTACAGTTCGCCATGAGTTGTAAGCCAGAAACTTACAATCCGTGGGCTTTGCGTTTTGACACAAGCGTTTTCCTGTACCAAGACTGTGCAGGCTAATGCGAGATTTTTTAGCATCTTCGCCACCTACGTAACACGAACCATATTTAGGATGCTTGACAATTCCCCCACGTTTCAACCCTTGAGACATGGAGCCACCGTAAGGACGGCGATATCCGCTTGGACCAGGGTTAAAAACGTGCAATTGTCTGCGATAAATGCGGATGGGCTTACATTCCATCACCACCATGTTTTCTGGTGATAAAGCGCCACCTACCAACAGGTAAGCTAGCACCCAAGCATCGACACAATGGGCATTAAAACCATTGGATAACTTTGCCTTAGATTTTTTCAGACCTAATTTTTGACGAGTTAAATAGGTGTCTGTATAGCCATCAAATTCGGTAACAGGTGCAATTCTTTCCAACTCTGAATAACACCATTTCTTGCCAACTTCTAAGGGCGAAAATGACGTATTCCACTTGGGGCTGCTTTTTTTCGCGATCGCTTTTACGTCTTCAATTCCAATACTAGAGATGGGAAAGATAGCGGCAAAAACTTTGACTACTCGAATCTTTAACTGCCAACGTGCTTTAGTGCTAGGGGGAATCCCACCACGCTTGCGATTTTGGCGATTGGGCCGATAGGGTGTTTTTCGATTACGTCTTGCACGTCTGGCGTTGGTACTTGTCTTCTCAGCATCTTTCACCCAATCAACAGCATGAAATTGTTGATTTAAGTAGGTGTGAGCTTTTGACTTGACTGTGTACCCTTCACGCTTAGAACCGGGGTCGATTCCAACAGCTACTGGTTGCAAGTGACGGCTTAATGGTTCAACATTCAATCGAACGCAAAAGATGCCCTTTCTAAAGAATGGTGTTGCCTTGCCTGAGCTGATCCAACGTTGGGCCCGTTTTGGGGTTGTTGGCATCAATGGGCGTTGATTGCTATCGACTACTGGAACAAATTGCATGGTATGAGCGTAGAGGCGGTAAGCCTAGTTGTATAAGTCCCTTCGACATTCAGCAACCAAGAGGTAGCGGATTAGGGAGGCGTCTGCTACGTTGTTCGGGATGCCATTCCCAGTTGCCTAATTAGGTTTTAAGCGCCTGTGTCTAGTCCTACTTACGCTTGCTTTCTACCTATGGCGAAAGTTTCTTGCAAGCCCCATCCCTTTAGGGTGGGGTTAGTGACTTATTTATCCTGGATATATTTGGAATTTACTACTGTCTTTATGCAAAAATCAATCGCGGGCGATCGCACGACACCCTAGAATTTCGGCTAAACGTGATTCTATAGTTTTGGCAAAATAATTTGCACTAATTTTCACTATACATTAAAGGACTCAAACTGAGAATCTGATCACTAAAAAATTACCTGTTGCCACAAAAGCGAACTCTACTTAACAAGTATTTTTACTTAGCGAACTCTCCAAATGCCACCTGCGTCTACTCCTCACTCTGTTAAGTTTATTAAAAAAATGTTAAATTATTTTAAGCAACATAAAATAATTTAATTTTTGTTATTAAACATTATGATATTAGTTTATATTGTCAAGGTAGACAGCTTGCCCTATTCTTAAAGGATAGGAAGCTTTAAACCGTTTTTCTAAATAATCTGGGTTCCCCCGTCCAATTTAAAAAATTGGTCAAAGATTTGTAACGGTAATTCCACTAATTCTCGATTAGGAGATTCAAAAATGTCAATTGCCGTGGGAATGATTGAGACCAAAGGTTTTCCAGCCGTTGTGGAAGCCGCCGACGCTATGGTCAAAGCTGCTCGTGTCACCCTCGTGGGCTATGAAAAAATCGGCAGTGCCCGCGTCACAGTGATTGTGCGTGGTAACGTGTCGGAAGTCCAAGCCTCAGTAGCAGCAGGAGTCGAATCCGTCAAACGGGTGAACGGCGGAGAAGTTGTCTCCACCCACATCATCGCCCGTCCCCACGAAAACCTCGAATATGTTTTGCCGATTCGCTACACCGAAGCAGTCGAACAGTTCCGAGGCGACTAAGTTATCACCGCACGGAAACTTAGTTTCGTGAAAAATTAGTGCAAGCCTCGAAAAAATCAGCGTTTAGTCCCCCAATATTGAATCAGGAGTAGAAAAAATGGCAATTGCAGTTGGCATGATCGAAACTTTAGGCTTCCCAGCAGTTGTGGAAGCCGCCGACGCGATGGTCAAGGCCGCTCGCGTCACCTTGGTAGGTTACGAAAAAATCGGTAGTGCTCGCGTTACAGTCATTGTAAGAGGAGATGTTTCGGAAGTACAAGCTTCCGTGGCGGCCGGAGTCGAGTCTGTGAAGCGCGTTAATGGCGGACAAGTTATGTCCACCCACATCATCGCCCGTCCTCACGAAAACCTGGAATATGTTTTGCCAATTCGCTACACCGAAGCTGTGGAACAGTTCCGGGAAGGCGTGAGTGGCATTCGTCCTCTCAATAGATCTTAAGATAGGCGATCGTTCATCGGGCATTTGGTAATTAAAAATTAAAAATTGTGATAATTTTTAATTTAGTATTTTTAATTTTTAATTGAGAAGGAAATGGAATATTGGTTGTTAGTCATTGGTCATTAGTTATTAATTATTAGTTATTAGTTATTAGTCATTGGTCATTAGTCATTAGTCACTAGACAAATAACTCTAAACAACTGACAACAGACTGAGATAAACTGATTAAAAAAAAGACGAATGGCTGTAAAAATGACAATTACCAATTACCAATTACCTGTCACCTAAAATGCAAATGGCAAAAGTTCTCGGCACAGTAGTCAGTACCCAAAAAGAGCCTAGTCTTAGAGGATCAAAATTTCTACTGTTGCAATTCATCAATGAGGAAGGTTCGCCAGTTCCCGGATATGAGGTAGCTGCTGATTGTGTGGGCGCTGGTATCGATGAGTGGGTTTTAGTAACTAGGGGAAGCGCAGCCCGGATTGCACCTGGAAGCGAAAACCGTCCGATCGATGCTTTGGTAGTAGGTATTATAGATACTGTCAATGTAGAAAACCGCCTCATTTACAGTAAAAAAGACGACGGGTACCGCTAGTTGACAGTTAACAGTTAACAGTTGACAGTTGACAGTTGACAGTTGACAGTGAACAGTGAACAGTGAACAGTGAACAGCTAACAGTGAACAGTGAACAGTTAACAGTCAACAGTTAACAGTTAACAAAATTTTTTTCAGTTCAGGAGAACTTAACTTATGGCAGTCCGCAGTGTTGCGGCTCCCCCAACGCCTTGGTCGAAAAACTTGGCTGAGCCCAAAATTCACGAAACCGCCTATGTACATTCCTTTTCTAACATTATTGGGGATGTACATATCGGTTCTAAGGTGCTGATTGCTCCAGGGACATCTATCCGTGCTGATGAAGGAACTCCTTTTTATATCGGAGAAGGTACTAACATTCAAGACGGGGTAGTAATTCACGGTTTAGAGCAAGGCCGAGTCACAGGAGATGATGACAACTCTTATTCCGTTTGGGTGGGAAAAAATACTTCCCTGACTCATATGAGTTTAATTCACGGCCCAGCCTATGTGGGCGATGACTGTTTTATCGGTTTTCGTTCTACTGTGTTTAATGCCAGGGTGGGCAATGGTTGCATTGTGATGATGCACGTACTAATTCAAGA
Organism: Tychonema bourrellyi FEM_GT703; assembly: GCF_002412335.2. Classification (GTDB taxonomy): domain Bacteria; phylum Cyanobacteriota; class Cyanobacteriia; order Cyanobacteriales; family Microcoleaceae; genus Microcoleus; species Microcoleus bourrellyi. Next base: position 2,380 of record NZ_NXIB02000165.1, on the reverse strand, counting down.
TGTAGAGATTCCTCCCGGCAAGTATATACCTTCGGGAGCTGTGATTACTAATCAGCAGCAAGCCGATCGCCTGCCTGATGTTCTTGATTCAGATGTTAAATTTGCTACCCATGTGATCGGAGTTAACGACGCTCTGAGAACTGGTTATCGCTGCGCCGACAACATCGCTTGTCTGGCACCTATTCGCAATGAACTTTCTAAACATTCGGACATGACTCCAATCACTTATTCTACCCAATCCACCAGCCAATTGAGTAATTCGCTAGTCGATAGCGTCCGCAACCTGCTAGCTCAAGGATACAGCGTTGGAGCGGAACACGCCGACCAACGACGCTTCCGCACCGGTTCTTGGCGCACTTGTGGCCCCATCTCGTCTACCCGCGAATCAGAAGTAATTAATGCTTTGTCGGCTTGTATGAGCGAACATCAAGGGGAATATGTCCGCTTGATCGGGATTGATACCAAAGCCAAGCGCCGCGTACTTGAAGAAATTGTGCAAAGACCGGGCGATAATGGCTCTAATGGCTCTAACGGCGCGACTACTCACCAATCTAATGGCAAAGTTGCCCAAGCTTCTCACCAGAATGGCGCTGCTGCGTCAAATGGTAAATTGACTGGAGATTTCGTGGGAACTGTTCGTAGCTTGCTAGCTCAAGGCTACAAGGTGGGGACAGAACACGCTGACCAACGACGTTTTCGCACTAGCTCTTGGCAAAGTGGAGCTTCTGTGCAAGGGCGGAACGAATCTGAGGCGATCGCGACTTTGGAGGCTGTGATGCGCCAGTACCCAGGAGAGTACGTGCGTTTGATCGGTATTGATCCGAAGGCTAAACGCCGGGTGGTTGAAGAAATCATTCAGCGCCCAGATGGCCCGGTTGTTCAATCGGCTCAACCAGCAGCGACAGGCTCTTATAAAGCAACTTCGACTACAACAAATAGTAGTGGAGTGTTGAGTGGGAAGACGATCGACCAAATTCGCAATTTGCTTTCTCAAGGATACAAAATTGGTACAGAACACGCCGATGCGCGCCGTTTCCGCACTGGTTCTTGGAACAGTTGCGCTCCGATCGCATCTAATCGCGAATCGGAAGTAATTTCGGCTCTCGAAAGCTGTCTGAAAGAACACAGCGGCGATTATGTCCGCTTGTTGGGAATTGATTCCAAGGCTAAGCGCCGGGTGCTTGAAGAGATTATTCAGCGTCCTTAATTGGAAGGTAATTAGTGTTTTTGTCCCGTTAATTCGTCTGTGAGTTAACTGAAAAAAAACGCTAGTATAGTGCTTCTCAATGGAGTGAAATCGGAAATATGTAGGTTGGGTTGAGGTAACGAAACCCAACTCTTCATTTAAAATCCACTGTTGGGTTTCGCTCGCGCTCTACCCAACCTACTTGATTTAAAATTCAGTGTTGGGTTTCGCTCCCGCTCTACCCAACCTACTTCATTTATTTGAGAAACGCTATACATTGAATTTAAATGGGAAGTTGTTAGAAAGATAGATTGATAATTTATTGCTGAAAACTAGGCATTTTATCTATCAATTAATAGAGTGAAAATATCGGTGTTAAACCTAAAATCCTAAATCTAAAATGGTTAAATTGAATGTATTTATCGCCACTGCAATTAAGTAGTAATTTTCAGGTTTGTATCAGTGGTGATGTGGTTGTTGATGAGGGTGCTGCGATCGCCCGTGGAGTGATCCTACGAGCAGATCCAGGTAGCCGGATCTCGATCGCCGCAGGTGCTTGTATCGGTATGGGTGCGATCATTCATGCTCGTGAAGGTACTCTGGAAATAGGAGCGGGTGTTATTCTCGGTGCTGGGGTGTTGATAGTGGGTTCTGGTGCGATCGGGGCAAATGCCTGTATCGGTGCGGCAACGACACTGATTAATCCTTGTGTTGACAAAATGCAAATTTTGCCGGCAGGTTCTTTGATTGGAGATGGTGGCCGCCAAGTTACATTAGAAGCAACCGTAGAACCAAAAGCAGAACCAAAAGCAGAACCAGAAACCCCCGCAGCCACTACGCCACCAGTCGAAAAACCTGTTAAAGAAACACCAGAAGTCGATCGCACAAAGCCTCAAACGCCACCTGAGACAACCTCATCGCCCGAATCAACGGCCGCAGAGCCACCTCCTCAACCGGGAGAAGTACCAACAATTTTGTACGGACAAGCCCACATCAATCGGCTCCTGGGAACGCTGTTTCCCTACCGACAATCTTTTAATAAATTGGAGGAAAACGGTAAAACTTTTTCTGACGGTTCAGAATAGTAGTTTTTTCAGCAAAAGGCAGTTATGCTGGGCATGGGGGCATTGGGTATTGGGTATTGGGCATTGGGCATTGGGCATTGGGCATTGGGCATTGGGCATTGGGCATTGG
>NZ_NXIB02000164.1 GCF_002412335.2 Tychonema bourrellyi FEM_GT703 | reverse complement strand
CCAATAACTAATAACTAATAACTAATAACCAATAACCAATAACTAATAACCAATAACTATTTGGAGGTCAGTCGGAAGAGAGAGGCCGTACTTACCCCCAGCGGTCGATGAAAATTCCTGGCAAAAATGACTAAATATAGCAAGGTCAGTCAGCAGAAAAAAAGTTCTGTAGTTGTGTAAAAGTAGTGTATTTTCAAGGAGAAAAAAATGGCTTTAGGTCAACACAAGCGGGCTGTAGGATCATTCTCTAATTATCGAGATACTGAACTCGCTCTCATCGAACTCCAAAGTTCAGGGTTTCCGATGAATAAAGTTTCGGTAGTCGGAGAAAATCTCGATCAAGGCAAAGTTGCTGGTGCTAAAGCCAGCACGAGTACCGACGAAAAAGTTGGTGGCGGCGTGAAAGCAGGGGCGACAGCGGGAGTTGTGACTGGGGGTTTGATTGGCTTGCTCGGAAGCATTGGTGCGCTGGCGATTCCGGGAGTTGGGCCTGTGATGGCGGGGGGGGCTCTGGCAACTCTGCTGGCTGATACTGTTGTAGGCGGCGCGATTGGAGCGACTGCGGGAGGTTTAGTTGGTGGTTTGGTAGGTTTGGGAGTTCCTGAAGACAAAGCTAAGGTTTACAGCGATCGCATCTCTCGCGGAGAATATTTGGTATTCGTAGAAGGAACAGACAGCGAAATCGCCACAGCAGAAAGAATTTTCAGCGTGCGGGGTATCCAAGATTGGGGCATTTATGATGTGCCGACAGACAGTGGGCGTAAAGTTTCGGGCCGACACAAGCGCGCTGTGGGTGTATTTTCCACTAGATCCGAGACTGAACAAGCGCTCACGGAGCTTAGAACTGCGGGTTTTGACATGAATCGGGTTTCTGTCATCGCCAAGGATGCGGACTCCAAAGGCGAAATCGCAGGTATTGATGTCCAAGACAGCGCTGACAATAAGGCTGATGAAGGTGCCACTAAGGGCGCTCTCACAGGTGGTGCGTTGGGCGGTTTGACTGGTCTGTTGGTAGGTTTGGGCTTGTTGGCAATTCCGGGAATTGGGCCGATTATGTTGGCTGGAGCTGAAGCTACGGCGATCGCGACTACACTTGCTGGTACTGCTTTGGGTGCCACAGCAGGTAGTTTGATAGGGGCCCTAGCCGGTTTGGGAATTCCCGAAGAAGAAGCTAAGGTATATAGCGATCGGGTATCTCGCGGAGATTACCTGGTATTGCTCAACGGAACTGAAGCAGAAGTCGCAAACGCCGAAGCGACTCTCAACAAGGGAGGTATTCAGAACTGGGGGGTTTACGACTATCCCAGTGTGGACACTGCTCGTGCTGACTACGGTGCTCCAGGGGCTCCCGGCGTTGATACCACGGCTGATATTTACGATCCAAATCTGGGGGTTAGCAGCAGCCGTCGGCTGTAAGTGACCTCAGCTTTTTGATGAGAGATGGAAGCACCCAATAATCTCAAAAGTCGGCAATTTTAGAGAAATTGCCGATTTTTGATTTTTGATCAAAACTCAAAAAACGACATTTCAAAAGTTTGATTTTGATTGGCGTTTTGGGGCAGGGGTACCCAGTTCCGTCCAAGTGGCTCGACAGTAAAATAAATTCTTAACATTAATTTTTATAAGCCATGTTTGTGATGTTTTTTGTGTCTGTAGCACTCACTACTACTCGATTCTCAACCAGCCAGTATGATTAAATTTCACGACATATCTTACGGCAGGTCTTGCTCGGTTAGTCCGCCAGCGACTATCTTTAAGTTATGGGGCAGCTAATTTCAGCAACTTAAACAGGTGAAGTAGCCCTGTCCCACGCGCCGAGTACGGCCTGCGGTGTCGGCAACTATTGAAATAATATTGTCGTCGCCGGCCTCGATTGAGGGGTCTAGAGCAGATTCCTTCAAGACTTAGGTTGGTAATTGGTTGGATGGAGCAGCCCAATTGCCGTTGGCAAGACCTGCTATAGGAATACAGTTTTCCTGGGAATGCCTCAACGAAGTATTTGAGAAGCTCAGGAACAGCTAAGATGTCCGAGAGTGCGTCTGATGTCAGGTGTTCTGTTAATTAGAACCGCAAGCGCTCATGGATCGAATAAGGATTAACACTAAGTATATAAGCGCGGGAGCAGGGAAATGGCTCGCGGCTCATTTTTTCGCGAAATCGCAGGCGAGGGATAGGGTGTGCCTTCCATCGTTTGTGAGTCCCTCAGAACTCAGAGGGGAAAAGTCTTCCTGTTGGTTTTCACTGGCACTGTACACAGTGGGGGGGGGTGACACTAGCTGAGCTGACAGGGATCTGCTGTCACGGGTTCTCGAAGCTAGAAGGCAGAAGGTACAAGGCAGAAGGGGTTTAGGCTCTGATATTTTGTTTCTTTCTGGTACTAATAAATTCGATCGCCTGTATCGGCAATTTTTCGGGTCAGAATGTGGCACAGAGGCCCTCAGTGATACCCCAAATACTCGATCGCCCTTGTGTGCGATCGACAACTTCTAGGTATTTTGGTGAATGGTTAGTAGTTAATAGTTAATAGTTAGCAGTTAGTAGAAAATACAACTAATCACTAATAACTAATAATTAATATCAACCGAAAACTAACTATTAACAAAATTAAGACTTCCCTCGCAGGGTGCTGCTGGGAATAAACCTGTTTTTGCAATTGTAGCTGGCAATAAGTATTTGTTAAAAAAAGGCTAGCAGCCTCAAAACTACGAATTTTTAAGACAGCAGAGAACATCGAATCGAGAACTCAAGGAAACTCACTCAATTTTTTTATGAATTCCACTGAACATTTAAGTGCTGATGAATTTTTAATTAGACATGGAAACGGAGAACGAGATTTTCGAGGTTATAACCTCATTAAAGCTAATCTCAGTGAAGCTAATCTCAGTCGGACCAATTTGAGCAACGCTAATTTGAAAGGGGCAAACTTAATTAGAAGCAAACTGATTGCAGCTAATTTGAACGGAGCCGACTTGAGCGGCGCGAATTTATCTAGGGCTAAACTAATTGAAACTAACCTCGGCGGTTCTAGTTTAACTGGAACTATTGCGATCGGAGCTGATTTTAGCGGAGCCAATCTCACCGGAGCAATATTATCTCATGCTGACTTAAGCAAAGCGATTCTGATTGGAGCGAGTTTAGTAGGAGCTTGTGTGCTCAACGGCTCGAAACTAACTGAGGCTAATTTGAGTGGAGCGACACTGAGCCGAGCCATTTTGAGTGGGGTTGATTTAAGCAGAGCTAATTTAAATAGAGCGATTATGAGCGAGATCGATTTGAGTGGGGCCAACCTGATCGGAGCAACTTTGATTCGGGCTTACATCAATCGCGGAAATCTTGGCGGTGTCAATTTGGTTGAAGCTTCCTTGAGCGAAGCAAGTATGCGGGAGGCTTCTGTGTGCGCTGCTAATTTGAGCGGTGCTGATTTGAGCGGTGCTGATTTACAATCGGCTAATTTGAATGGATCTAATTTGAGCGGTGCCAACTTGCAAGGCGCTAATTTGAGTAAAGCTAATTTAAATGGTTTGATTCTGCAAAACGCTGATTTGAGGGCTGCAAATTTGAACAAAGCTTCTTTGCGGGGAGCTAATTTGTCTGGTGCAAATTTGTCTGGTGCTAGTTTGCTGGAAGCGGATTTGCGGGGGGCTAATTTGTCTGGTGCTAATTTGTCTGGTGCCGGTTTGCTGCTGAGTTCTCTGGCGGGAGCAAATTTAACCGGGGCTAATTTGTCGGAGGCTAATTTGATTGGGGCGAGTTTGAATGTTGCTAATTTAAATGAAGCGGCTTTGAGCGGGGCAATTTTGCCGAATGGAGCTACTCACAGTCGGGATTGATTGAGTTAACTGTTGACGGTTGACGGTTGATGGTTGGCTGTTGAATGTTAACAGCCAACAGTCAAGCGCCACTATAGTTGAAAATTTTTGGGAAACCTACTTGCAAAATTTTAAACACCGTGCTATTGTTAAAAGGTTTGAGACTTAAAAATCAATAGAGGTAAAACCCCGCAGAATGAAACAATTGGGAACCCATCTGGTCGCTGATGCTTGGCAGTCTCCTGGAGACCTGCTCAACGATCCTGAACGTATCCGCCGCGCTATTCTCGATGCGATCGAAGCCGGAGGAGCTACTCTCATCGATTTGTGCGTACACCAGTTTAGTCCTCACGGAGTGACGGCTACTGCTACTTTGGCAGAGTCTCATATAGCAATCCATACTTGGCCTGAACACGGTTATTTTGCCGCAGACTTATTTTTCTGCGGAGCCGGCGACCCTCACAAGGCCATGAAGGTGCTACAGACAGCTCTGGAAGCTAAACAGGTCAAACTCACCGAGTTCACGCGCGGTTTCGAGCCTGGGATGGGCATCTTAGGTTCTGCTTCTGAAGAACAGTATGCACCTCGTTTGATAGAAACGACTGCTGCTAGAGCATAATCAACCAATTAGCGTAAGTTTGATTATTTTATGCTAGGTCTTGATTAAAATCCCACGGTTCGAGCCGTGGGATTATTGTTTTTGAAACTTACTTTTTCATCAACAAAGGGCGGACAACTAAATAACCACCGCCGAAAGCGGCAATGACAATCAGAAAAATGGCGATGGCTAACCACAATCCGCTTAAATCTGATGCTTTTTTTGGTTTAGTACGCAAACGGTAAGGAGTTTCGGGTATTTCTGTAAATAGTTTTTCGGGCAGTTTTTCGGGTATTAGGGGGGCTGTTAGTTCGGGTTCGGCTATGGAGAAGGGAAAAGCGACAGTTTGAGCGACGGGACTTGGTTCCTCTGGTACTGGATGGTTAGCCTGTAAGGGTAAAGATGCGAGGCGAGGCGATGCAGCGCTGAGATTGAATCGGTTGACTGGGGGCATTTGAGGCATTCCGGTCTGGGTGACACTCTGAGCCGAGTTGACTGCTTGCTGTAGGTATACTGAGGCTTGGACTACTGTTTCTACTTCTCGCCGCAGTTCTTGATTTTGTTGGAGTAATTGCTGGTTGTGGGTTTTGAGAGAGTCAAGCATTGCTTGGGCGGATTGCAACTCGGCTGTGACTTCTCGGTAGAGGGAAATGGGTACTGATGGAGAGTAGTTATTTGAGTTGGAGGAGGAGTTATTTTCAGGTAAGGTAGTATTTTGCATAACTTTAGATGGCGAGGGTGAGCTATTTTAGTTTAGCTTGAGAGTATTTGCAATTAGATCGATCGCCACACAATTCGTCAAGATATAGGCGAAGGAAGAAGTTCGGCAACGGATGGTGTAACGGATTTAACGGATGGATGTTGAGGAAGAAGGAAGAACGGAAATGCAACTCTCCAGAATGGTTTCTGCAATTAAGAACGTCCTAATCACCCAGAACGTTGCTATATTTGTTACAGATATTAATAGTTAGTTTTATTAAATCTTAGGAATTTTCAGTCGATCGCTATGAACAACGACCAAACAGAACAAAGTATGTCACAAATGTCAAGTACGGAGGAAATGAAATACGGCGAACGGGAGATTTTGGACGGGGAGTTAATTACCTTCCCGAATCCACGAATCGGGCGGCGCTACTTCGTTAACATTACTTTACCGGAGTTTACTTGCAAGTGTCCGTTTTCGGGCTATCCCGATTTTGCGGCGATTCATATTACTTACGTCCCCGACGAACGGGTGGTGGAATTGAAGGCGCTGAAGCTGTATATTAACAGTTATCGCGATCGCTACATTTCTCACGAAGAATCGATCAATCAAATTTTAGACGATTTTGTCGCAGCTTGTTCGCCGTTGGAAGCGACGATTAAGGGTGATTTTTTGCCACGGGGGAACGTGCACACTGTGATTGAGGTGCGGCACGAGAAGTAGCAGGTAGGGTGCGTCAGTTTTGAGATTCTCAATCAGCACCGAAAGCATGATTCTGACGCACCGTTTTTTTGCTTTTGAATGTGTGCTGAATAAGAGGAAGTTTACGGAACTTTAGAACAGACTTAGGAGACTGCTGGTTTTGACAGAGGACAGTATGCGGTTTTATCCGCTATCGAGTCATACGTTGAGTCAGGTCGAGACTTGGGGTGTGGGGCCATCGATTACTGAGTTGCCGAAGTCTGTGATTATCTGAAACTTGCGAGGGGGTACGCAAATCGCTGAAATATTGATTCGGTGGTTGACCCCCTCGATATATTGCTACATAAGGGTTTCAGCAATTTGTGTTGGGGGATTTGCGGCATTTGTCAAGACAATTTTCGACCCCCTCGCAAATGGCCTCTAGACATCTTGCGCTGTATGAGGTTTAATATAGAGGCCTCCCCACTCGTTGGGGAAACTAATTGAATGGAAACGATCGCGCTTAAGTCTAACATTGTTTAATCCTTTGTGCTCCCCACTCGTTGGGGAAACTAATTGAATGGAAACATGACGATACTCAGGTAGCTGTTTATAAGGAGACCTCCCCACTCGTTGGGGAAACTAATTGAATGGAAACATAGAATCTCAGGACGCTCTGGGGGTGTATATACCTCCCCACTCGTTGGGGAAACTAATTGAATGGAAACTCGGCTTGTATATACTATGCAAGCCTTTTTGTTGCTTAACTCGCCCTCAAATCCGCATCCAGATCTCCGATCGCCCTTGCAGCAAAAAGTAGGCGCGATCGCCCGCCCGTAAATCAAATCTATATTTTTAGTAAGGTGGGGCATTGCCCACCCTACAATTAGTTTTGATTAGCTAAAGAAGTCTCGGTAATCGTACTTTTGTCTTCATCTAGTTTCGATTCAGCCAACTTATCCAAAATCTCCACGACTTCTCTTTCAAAAGTCACCTGAGCGCGATTGGTACGCCCACCAACATAAAGTTTGCCATCCTTTTCCAAAGCCCAAATCTGTGAGTGAGACAGATAGCTCATCATCACGCTAAGCATCAGCAACCCAAAGCCAGTATAGACGATCGGGATTCCTGGATCTGCTTTAATTTGCAATCCAGTGCTGCCAACTACTTCGTCAATTGTCAGCATCACTCCATTCACTTCAACTGCTGTACCCGCGCGAACTGTAGTTAATAATTTGCCATCCGTACCGTAAACTAACATGGTTCCTTGCAAGTCTTTTGCTAGCAGAGAAACTCCCGCACTCAAATCTGGTTTGGTGGGAATCCAAGCACCCCAAATTCTGCCTTTACCTTGAGTGTCTAGCTGAGCCATTGGTAGTTGGAAAACTGGGCTTTTGTTGAGGCGAACTCGCACGGCTGCTATGGCCCAATCTGCTTGATAAAATGTCACTCCTCTGTATTTTAGTGGCAGGTTGACATGAATGGTTTGGCGATCGACCTCTTGGCCTGTTTTGTCCAAAACTGACAAGTCGGAATAAAATTGATCGATCGCACCACTCGGACTATAATCGATCCAGAACCGATTGACCCGCATCGACCAATCCTTCGGGATTTGTGGCCCCGCCCAAGGCCCAGCATCAGTGATATTCTGCACTCGAAATTCCTGGCCACTAGGAACCATTTCTTGACCCATAAAACCAGTCATCGTGCCCCAAATCGCCCCAGCTAGAATCAGTAACATACTGGCGTGAACAATAATCGGCCCGATTTTGCCAATTATGCCTTTCCGAGCGTAAACTTTGTCGCCTTCTCGAAATATCCGATAACTTTTTTGCTGCAAAAGTTGCTCTAATGAGGTTAAAGAACCTGTTTCTAATTCTGCACTGAGGGCTAATTTTTGAAACTGCTTTGGTTCTTCATAAAATTTCCAGCGACGGGCGATTTTTAAGGCTGGAAGTTGTCTGGTAAATGTGCAAGCTGTCAAGCTGCTTCCGAATAAAACTAGGATTGACAAAAACCACCAAGTGCGGTATACGTGGTCTAATCCGGCAATTAGTAAAACTTTCCAAGTTAGGAAGCCGAAAAGGGCTGGGTGTTCTGGATAGTTGGATTGATAAAACTCTACGGATTGACCTTGTTCGACGACGGTGCCGGAAATGCTGAAAATTGCGATCGCCAGCAACAAGATAATTGCCAGCCGCAAATCTGCCAGCACGGGTAAGACATCTCGTTTGAAAAACTTTTGAGGGGCATTAGCCCAGTTTGATAATTTGGATATAAATACTTCTTTTGATATCATTGGTAATTAGGAAGAAGGTTCGGCAACGGATTTTGTAACGGATTTAACGGATAAGCTGTTAATCATTTACATTTATTACTTGAACCCCTTACAGCATGGGGTCTGAGTCACAAATAGTGCAGTTTGAATGTCCAACAGCTTAGTATTTATTATATCACATCAGTTAATTGATTACCATAAAATTGAGAACTGAATAATCTGCACATACTGATTATTTAGATTTGTCAGAATTGGGGGTACGCTTGAGTTGTTCAGTTTCCTCAATATAAACCTCACCTAAATCTTTACCAGCCAAATCCTTCAACTTAATACTCTGATAGCGGACTTTCCCCTTGACGAGGATTTCATCGCCTAGCTGTGGCAAAGCCTGCTTGGTTAAAACCCAAATACTGCCGGTAGTATCTTGAAGTTGATAAGCTGCATTCCCGACAAAGGGAGCGCGATTTTCCACCTTTCCTTGGAGATAAACTTCGGTGTCCACTTGTCGTTTTTGTTGAACATCACTAATTTTAGCAGTATTGAAACCAAGGTTAAATTGAGAGTTTGGCAAATTACCACAACCGAGGAAACCGCTGGCTAGTATTAGTAATAAAGAGCCTAGTGAGAACTTTTGAATGTAAATTTGATAAATTGCATTAGTCATTTTTCAAATAAGTTGAGATTTGATATCGTTCCGGTTGCATCTACAGCTCTTGTAGGGACACTCCAAGAGCCCATTGGTGTCAACTTAACGTCAAACCCAGTCAGAGACTGCTGTTTGACTATTAAATCTAG
>NZ_NXIB02000163.1 GCF_002412335.2 Tychonema bourrellyi FEM_GT703 | reverse complement strand
TCTAGACTTAGGTAAAAGCAAGAAATACCAAGGGTTTCAAGCTTAAGTTGACACCAATGGGCAGTGCCTTAGTCCCTACGGGGATATTGAATGTACCTTAATAAAACTAATGAAAAAATTTTTAGGATTAGTTGTGTTTGGGATGATTTTGGCGATCGCCTCTGTAGCAGTTGCCGCTCAACCTTTGTTTGTTGCTTATCCTCCTGCTAACCACCAGACTACCGTCGATCGCATCTTTTTAATCGGTACAGCCCCCCCAGCGGGACAAGTATCGGTAAATGGCAACCAAATTTCACGCACCGCAGCCGGCCATTTCGCCCCCACTTTTCCCCTGCAACTAGGAGAAAATGTTTTTGCACTGCGTTACCAAAATCAGGAAGTCAAAATTAAGGTGACACGCCAGCCAAATCAGCCACAAGTCCCTGTAGGCTTGGCTTTTGCGAAGGATTCCCTAACGCCGAAAGTCGATATGGCGAGTTTACCGGGGGAATATATCTGCTTTGGGGCGATCGCACCTACGAATGCTCAGGTTGTGGTAAAATTGGCCGACGTTACTATTCCTTTAAAAGCGCGATCGCAAGTTGAATTACCAGATAATAAATCTGTATTATTAGGCGAAAACTCTCCCATCAAAAACGGTGGTGGGGAACAATATCAAGGCTGCGCTAAAACCCCCCCCAACCCCTCCTTACCAAGGGGGGGCAATGAGTCTAACTCCCAGTTACCTAACGGCAAAAAAGTAGATTTGGGAGTGCCTGTTTTTGAACTAACCATGAATAATCAAACAGTCAGTCAGACTGGTACTGGCAAAATTTCGATTCTCTCTCCTGCTGAATTAGAAATAGCAGAAGTCACAGCCGAACCTGGTGTAGCCAGAACCGGCGCGAGCACAGATTTTTCTCGGATGACACCGCTACCCAAGGGAACGCGAGCCACCATTATCGGGCGTGAAGGAGAATGGGTTCGACTAGATTACGGTGCTTGGATCAAAGCATCAGAAGTGCGAATTGTCAAGGATGCAGTGCCAGTGCGATCGCTAATTCGCAGCGCGCGATCGCGTCAAATTCCCGGCTGGACAGAAGTCTTATTTCCCCTCGAAATTCCTGTCCCAGTCACTGTGCAGGAAGCAGCAGGTAATTTTACTTTAACTCTGTATAATACTACCGCTCAAACTGACATTATTCGCCTCGATGATGACCCAGTAATTTCGCGTTTGACATGGCAACAAATCTCGCCATTGCAAGTACAATACACTTTTAATCTCAAATCTGTTCAACAGTGGGGCTACAAATTGAGATACGATGGCACAACTTTAGTACTGTCTTTAAAACATCCCCCTGTTAAAGCAGGCAAGATACCTGTTTCACCAGAAAAGCCCCTGTCAGGAATTAAAATACTTTTAGATCCGGGACACGGTGGGCCGGAGGATTCAGGCGGTGTGGGCCCGACTGGATACCGCGAAAAAACAGTAGCTTTAATCGTGTCAAAATTGGTGCGATCGGAGTTGGTAAATCGGGGCGCAAATGTGGTAATGACGCGAGTGGAAGATGTGGATTTGGATTTATTACCGAGGGTGGAAATGATTCAAAAAGAAGAACCTGCGATCGCAATTTCCATCCACTACAATGCCTTACCAGATAACGGTGATGCAATTAATACTAAAGGCGTGGGCGCTTTTTGGTTTAACCCACAATCGCACAGTTTGGCAATATTTTTGCAAAACTATTTAGTTGCCAAATTGAATCGTCCATCTTATGGTGTATTCTGGAACAATCTAGCGCTCACTCGTCCTACGGTTGCTCCATCTGTTTTAATGGAATTGGGATTTATGATTAATCCTGATGAGTTTGAATGGATTGTGAATCCGACTGAACAGAAGAAGTTAGCAGAGGCGATGGCCCAAGGTATTACCGAATGGTTTGCTTCGGTTAAATAACAGTTTGTATTAAGGACGAAAAGTCCTTTTAACCCAAGGAGATCAGGTAAATGCTAAGTTTCACTCAATCAAAAGCGTTTTTTATTGCAGCCGCGATCGCAACTTTCGGCTTCTCACTTTATAGTTTTCCTGTTTTCGGGAAAGAGCAAACTCTTACACCAGAAAAAGTAGAAGCATTAAAGAAACAAACTGTATGCTCATTTATTAACATCAAAAGTGGCACTGTTAACATTCGCAAAGGCCCTGGTAATCAGCACCTGGTTGTTGCTAAACTAAAAAGAGGAGACGGAGTTAGGGCAGTAAGCCGACAAGGTAATTGGGTGAAAATTGCAGCCAGATTTTCGGGAAATCCTCCTAATGAAACTTTTACAATCCTTGACGGTTGGGTGAACAATCAATATATCAACGGTTGTTCGGAAGATCAATTTGATACCTGGCGGAAATAGCAAATTTCATAGGGGCGGGTTTTACAAAAAATACTGAACGGTATTGATCAATAACCTACTTATTCCTTCTTCCTTCTTCCTTCTTCTTACTGATTCATTTTCAACCAGCCAAACACTTGTTCGGCGGTAAGATTCAGAGGAATTGCTTCTGGTACGGGAACAGGATCGCCCCCTTCACAGAATTGCGGTTGTTGGTTGGGCAAAAACGCTAAAATCGATCGATCGTCTGGATCGATTAGCAACCCCAACTTACAGCCATTTTGAAGACAGTGAAAAATTTTTTTAGTGACGCGGTTTGAGCTTTGTTGTGGCGACAGGATTTCGATCGCCCAATACGGCGCAATTAGCACATCATTCACTGGTTCGCCACTCTCATCAAATTGAATCTGTTCCCACAATAGTACCGCAATATCTGGAACAATCGATCGACCGTCAAAGGTACATCGCAACTCTGGAAAAGCATAAGCTATCTTGGCAGATTCCGTCACCTGATTAATTTCGTTGCAGGTTCTTAATTGCAATCGGCTGTGCTTTGTTTTCGGCATAGGTTTTTGGATAATCTCCCCATCAATATATTCGCTGGCAGGTTTGGTTTCTGGCAGTTGCAAAAAGTCTTCAAGGGTGAGATGCACAGTTGCGATCGTCATAAATCAGTTCCTCCATGCTACCTATTTTCAGTATAGCCACTTCTTCTATCTAATTAATTTAACTGTTGGAGTAGCCAAGCGATCGCGCGATCGACATCAGCAACCACCGCAACAGCAGGTATCGGTGGCCTCCGCACCATCACCACCGGAATTCCCAATTCCCGCGCCGCTACAATTTTGGCATAAGTCCCATCGCCACCGCTATTTTTGCTGACAATTGTATCAATGCGATATTCTGTCAACAATTCCCGTTCATTTTCTAACAAAAAAGGCCCCTTTGCTAATAGCAATTTGCCGTTAGGATATAGAATATCTAAGGCTGGGGGATCGATCGCCCTCATCAAAAACCAAATAGCATCCAGACTAGCGAAAGCAGCCAATTCCTGTCTACCAATGGTGAGAAAAACGCGCTGAGACTTCTCAGATAAAGCCATTGCAGCCTCCGAGTGGCTTTCGACTTCAATCCAGCGATCGCCCTCCACAGCCTCCCAAGCTGGGCGCACCAGCATCAAATGGGGCAATTGACATTCAGCCGCAGCAACAGCAGCATTGGCAGAAATCTGAGCTGCAAACGGATGAGTAGCGTCAATCAACAAGTCGATCGCGCGATCGAGCAAATACTCAGCCAGTCCAGATGCTCCCCCAAACCCACCAATTCGCACCGTACCCGTTTTTGGAGTAGAAGGCTGTTTAGTACGTCCTGCTAGCGAAGAAACCACATCCAGGTTCGCAATTTGGGAAGCTCGCGCCGCCAGTTGTGTCGCATCCCCCGTCCCTCCCAAAATTAGCAAGCGTTTTTTCATATAAATTCCCCATACCCGATCCAGCCAAGACTTTGCAATATAAGATGTTAAGTAAAATGTTAACTCCCAACAACTATGATGCGATCGCTCTTAAGATTTTTGACAGTAATAATTGTAACCGGGTTAGTTTGCTTCGGAAATATCATGCCCGCCGCCGCACAAGTTGAGACAACAGATATTACCGATCCCCAACAGGAATTAGGAGAGCTAGTTCAGAAAGCTTTTGAAGCGACAAACGAAGGCAAGTTTCCCCTTGCAGAAAGTTTTTGGACTCAGATTATTGACAAATTTCCCGATCAAGCCGCCGCTTGGAGTAACCGTGGCAATTCTAGAGTCAGTCAGAACCTGCTAAAAGAAGCAATTTCCGACTACGAAAAAGCAATGGAATTAGTGCCGAATGCTCCCGATCCTTACTTGAATCGTGGCACTGCCTTGGAAGGCTTAGGACGTTGGGAAGAAGCGATTGCTGACTATAATCATGTACTAGAATTAGACCCGAAAGATCCAGCAGCTTACAACAATCGAGGCAATGCCGAAGCAGGTTTAGGTCAATGGAAACAAGCAATTATAGATTATAACAAAGCCTTTGAATTAGCTCCAGAATACGCCTTTGCTCGTGCCAATCACGCCCTCGCACTTTATCAAAATGGACAAAGCAAAGAAGCAATTCGCAATATGAAAAATATTGTTCGCAGATACCCCCAATTTGCCGACATGAGAGCGGCCCTCAGCGCTTGTCTTTGGGAGGCGGGACAGCGTGGGGAAGCTGAGAGCAATTGGGTAGCAGCAGTCGGCCTTGACTCGCGTTACAAAGACCTCGATTGGGTGAAAAATACTCGCCGTTGGCCTCCAGTTGTAGTTAGTGCTTTGGATAAATTCTTGAATTTGAAATAATATCGAGGTTATTGGTTATTTGTTATTGGTTATTTGTTATTGGTTATTTGTAATAACTGATAGCTTGAACCACTGTCAATTAGCATTTTATGGACGGGCAGGATGCCCATCCCACAAGAAAATTTACTCTTTGTGGAACAGGCATCTTGCCTGTTGCTGAAAATGGTGCAAGATGTGAGTAATAACCAATGCCCTATGCCCATGCCCCATGCCCAATGCCCAATGCCCAATGCCCTATGCCCAATGCCCTATGCCCAATGCCCAATGCCCAATTCCCAAATCAGTTCAGGAGTCAACTCTTCCACATTCCTCAATACACATACAGCACCAGCATTTTGTAGCGCAGCAGTATAAGCCTTGCACCGCACAACATCATCCAAAACGTGAGGTGGCAAAATTCCGATTCCTAGCCAAACTCGCGACGGTTGTAGTTGACGCGCTTTGACAATTGTGTAAATATCAGCAACGGTATCTCCTGCATAAATCACAGGCGAATTTTCTGCTAAACCATTCAGTTTTTCTAACTTTTCAATAGTCGTAAAAAGTCCTGTAGGATCGGGCTTTCCCGGTGCATCTTCCATCGCGACTAACACAGGGGAATTCAAACCGAGTTTCCCTGACAAAACATAGGTTGCTTCAGCCCGCATTGCTCCACTGAAAAAGCCCCAAACTATGCCGCCTTCGGTTAAACTTTTTAGGTAAGCCGGACTTAAAAGCAGCGGTTCGTCACAAATGTAACCAGTCCAATTTTGATCGTCGGGCCCGCGATACCGACTTTGGAAAAATGCTACTAAGTCGTTATAGTCGATCGCGCAATCCACTCGCGATCGCCCAATTCGCTCAAAATAACGGTAAACTAGCTCTTGGGAAGCTTCCCAGTCATTATTCCAAACTCCCTCAGACTTCAGAGAGTCAATATCGACAGAATTCGGGCGAAAAGCACCCGCCGTGAAATGCTCCACCGCATCCGCCAGCGCCCGTCGGTAGGAACCAGACACATCGCGCACCACACCGTCAATATCAAAAACTACAATCGCTCTGTCTACCGTCATCAGTTCCCAACCCGCAGTTAACTTACTGCATTTTACCTGAGCAAATGCCAGATTTTTGAGTAAATATGCCAAGACTATGCTAAGCTTAGCGATTGTAGAAATTTTTAATAAGTTCGATCGGAACCCCGGAGGTTTGCTTGTCCAAGTTCATCTTAAAAGTTCTCTGGCTAGAAGAGAACGTTGCCCTCGCCGTTGACCAAGTGGTCGGTAAAGGAACTAGCCCGCTGACAGCTTACTTTTTCTGGCCCCGCAAGGATGCGTGGGAAGAACTCAAAAACGAACTCGAAGCGAAACATTGGATTGCTGACAACGATCGCGTCGAAGTCCTCAACCAAGCCACAGAAGTCATCAACTACTGGCAAGAAGAAGGCAGACGGCGGCCAATGCCTGAAGCTCAGTCAAAATTCCCCCTAGTGACTTTTACTGGTAGCAACTAATCACAGTTAGCAGTTAACCGTTAACTGTTAACTGTTAACTGTCAACTGTTAATTGACTTCTTCCTTGAGCGGAATTTATGGGCGCAGAAAGTACAATCAATCAGAACGAACAGCTACCGCTGGTAGTAAATCCTGACATTCTCCAGCAAGCGATTCTCTACAAAATTAATACTAGAATTACCGCTCGCGGAGAATTAGCTTTCCCCTGTGTACCGGGGATGCTAAATTACTATCTCCAGTCGATCGAGAAATTATTCAGCACTCTCGACAGACCATTGCCAGAAGATAGAAAGGATGAACTTAGGAAACTTTTAGCTACAAAATTAGAACTCGGCTATCAGTCTTCTACTGCTTCAATGCTGATACTTCAATACGAATCTGTTCAGCCTCCCCAAACTGGTTTAGCTTGCAAAGTTATAGTTGCTAGTTCAACAGTTGGAGAGCAATATAAAAGTTGGGTAGATACTAGAGAACCTCCCCTATTCGGCTCTTATCCCGACGCAAAATTGATGGCAACGGCTGCTAAATTGGGAAGTCCAGAACGAGTGCGGATTCTGGATGTGGGTGCAGGTACTGGCCGTAATACTCTGCCGTTGGCGAGATTGGGTTATTCTGTAGATGCGATCGAACTCGCCCCAGCTTTTGCAGAACAGTTACAAACTGCTGTGACAGCCGAAAACTTGCCTGTGACAGTTACTCAAGGTGATGTGCTCGACCCCTTAGTGCGGATGAAACCGGCTCGCTACCAACTTGCAGTTGCCGCCGAAGTCATCTCTCATTTTCGAGACAGCGACGAAGTTCGGCTGTTTCTAGCGAAAATGTGCGATTCCCTCTGTCCCGGAGGTCTGTTGCTGTTCAGTACGTTTTTAGCCGTCGGCGACTACCAACCAGATGCCCTGGTGCGACAAGTAGCCCAACTTTCCTGGTCTACTTTATTTACGCGCCAAGAACTCGCCGTGGCGATGGAAGGCTTGCCCTTAGTCCAAATATCCGATGAATTGGTGTTTGAGTACGAACGGGATCATCTGCCACAAGGAGCTTGGCCACCGACACCTTGGTTTTCTAGTTGGGCAACGGGTAGGGATGTTTTCCCCATGACAAATGCCCGTCCCCCGATGGAATTGCGCTGGATTTTGTGCCAACGGAGTTAAGTTCGGCAACGGATTTTGTAACGGATTTAACGGATGTATAGCAGTTATACGTTCACTGAGCGTAGTCGAAGTGTCTTAATAACCTTGATGGTTGCTATAACGGATGCCAGGAAGAAGGAAGAAGACCCAACGACTGCGTTTATCCGCGTACTCTAACGGCTGCGTTTATCCGAACCCTTAGAATATGCGGTTCCTGAACCCTTCGACTACGCTCAGGGTACGAAGAGGGAAATCGAATGGTAGACGACCAAACTAAAAGGTGAGTTTGCTTGTTTAACATTAAGTTATGGTCAACTTCTGATTTTGTAGCTTTTGTACATAAAAGTTAATAAAATTTGCACTAGAATGTGTAAAGAGTGAAGTTCGATCGCGACTGGTGGAGCTAAAGTTAAGATCGGACAAACTTATTCCTCAAGATAGATGACATTCTGAGGAAAAATATCACCTAATTGATTAGCTCGCTAGTAAGCGATACATCCTGACACACAAATATGCTTTTAACACGTCCACTACAAGCGTTTCGAGCAATCTTCAGATACACACCTTCAACGAACGGAACGATCGAGCAAAAAAGTAGTAAAAGTTATTTGGGGGGGAATATTACTCCCACTCCAAATCAACAAATTGAGTGGTTTATCGAAGTAGAAAGACTGATGAATAACGTGAAATCTTCCTGTACCAACGAAGAGATTACCGCTTGGCTGCGCGGATTGCTGACAATTGCTTGGTCTGACGGTAACTTTGACGAAAACGAGCAAAAACTGATTGCGGCTCTAAGTCAGGATGAACTAAATCCTGTATCTGTGGAAACAGGTTTTGAGTCCATTACGCCAGAGGAACTAGCTGCTGTGTTAGGGAAAGGAACTGCGATCGGCGAAAATTTTTTGAGAACCGCAGTCATGGTAGCTTTAGCAGACGGTATCTATTCTGTCTGCGAAGATGAGTTGCTGCACAAGTTTTGTACAGCATTAGGTCAAAATGTAGAGACGATAGAAGCTCTCCGACACACAATCGAAGAAACCAAATGCCAGCCACAACCACCCACAATCTCAGTAGCGGCTGTAGAGGGAAATCCCGCATCATCCCTGAGTGCGAGGCGGCCTCAACCTCCGCAGAAAAATGTGCTGCAACCTGTGAAAGACTGGCTCGACGGCTGGGAAATTCACGACCCCAGGGTGGCACACTTTGTCTGTAAAATGATTCCGTCTCAGTGTCCGTTTGAGCGAGATGTTGTGTTATTTGGCCGCAAAATAGTACATATTCCAGCGATGTGTCAGATTAACCCGCTTTACGAACAGTTGGTGGGAATGCGCTTCCGAGCTCTCTGCTATTTGGCCGATGATTGCAAAGAAGATATATCGTCATATTGTTAGTTATGGGAATGGGGAATTGGGCATTGGGCATGGGGCATTGGGAATAGGGAATTGGGCATTAGTAACAACAGTTAACAGTTAACAGTTAACAGTCAACAGTCAACAGTCAACAGTTAACAGTCAACAGTCAACAGTCAACAGT
>NZ_NXIB02000162.1 GCF_002412335.2 Tychonema bourrellyi FEM_GT703 | reverse complement strand
TTGTCGGTACGATCGCCTGATGATCGGTACGATCGCCTGATGATCGGTACGATCGCCTGATTGTCGGCTCGATCGCCTGATTGTCGGTATGATTAAATCTATGACGTGGCGATCGACTGATTCACTCTTTTAAGATACAAGGGGCGGGTTTTACGAGAGATGTTTGCTGTAGCTACAAACATTAATAAATCCGCCCTCTCACCGAGGGATAAATCAGCCCCATCTTACTCAAGGAATACATAAATATGCGTTCTATCTCATGTCCGGTTGATTCGTGCTTGTATGGGCAGGGCGGGTTTATGAAACTGTTGGCTTTGATCGAGTATTGTTGGTGAACCCGCCCCTACAAGACTTTGCGTTATATAACAACGATGCTGTTGATTCGTGCTTGTATGGGCAGGGCGGGTTTATGAAACTGTTGGCTTTGATCGAGTATTGTTGGTGAACCCGCCCCTACAAGACTTTGCGTTATATAACAACGATGCTGTTGATTCGTGCTTGTATGGGCAGGGCGGGTTTATGAAACTGTTGGCTTTGATCGAGTATTGTTGGTGAACCCGCCCCTACAAGACTTTGCGTTATATAACAACGATGCTGTTGATTTGTGCTTGTATGGGCAGGGCGGGTTTATGAAACTGTTGGCTTTGATCGAGAATAATGGCATCGCCCGCCGCTACAAGACCTTGGATTATATAACAATGATGCTACCGGACATGATATTACTTTCAAGCTGACAAAACCCGATCGCGCCAAGCTACAACACTAAAGGCTACCAAAGTTCCCAGCAAAGCAGCACCGACTGCTTGGTGGGCAACTGTCAGCGGTTCTACCTGAAGATGCAGCCGAAAAGTTGCTAATCCCAAAACTAATTGAGCAACTAGGCAAACACTAGCTAAATTTCCTAGTTTTCGCAAGTTTGCACTAAGTGCGGGCTGTCGCCAAGCCATGATTGCTACTACTAAAGTGGCTGCGGTAGCTGGTACTACGCCGATGATATGGCTGTTCATTACTGAGCACAATTCTGAGGAACCAAAACATTGGTGCAGCGCCCATCTAGAGCCGACTAATGCTCCTAGCAAACTTTGCAGGTAAACTAACAATGCTGCGATCGAACTTATCCAAGCTAATTTGCCTGTATTGCCTGTAGCTTCGTAGGGAGTTAGCATGAAACCGATGACTAGCAAGGCGCAAAAGAACAGTAAAGCTGTTCCCAAGTGAGCGGTAACAATGTCAAATCTGAGCAGTTGTGTGACAGTCAAGCCCCCCAATATGCCTTGAAAAACGATGAGAAATACTGCCCCAGCGCTTGCAATCGGGAGCCATTTTGGGAGACGGCTGCGGTAAAACAAAGATAGTCCTAAAAGACCGATCGCACTTAAGCCGATCGCCGCCGCGTCCAAACGGTGAAACCATTCCAGAAATACCTGCAAATTCATTTGCGCTGCGGGGATTAATTGACCGTAGCACAGCGGCCAATCCGGGCAAGCGAGCCCCGCGTTCATCACCCGCGTGGCACTGCCTACAGCCATTAATAGCCAGGTGGCGATCGCAATTTTCCACACTAGGCCGCGGACAATATCTTTTGGCTGCCACTCCACTTCGGCTGCGGTTGGCTGATTTAAAACTGAGTTTGCCATGAATCTTACCTTAGCCTTTCTGCTCGATCAATTGATTTTAGATTTGAGATTTTAGATTGGATAATTTACCATATTACAAAATATTTCTGTTATTTTGCTAAACTTAAAAAAAGCTTAATCTTTGCCCCCAACCCTTTATACTTAAACAATCTCCTCAAGTCCAGCTTTCTCACCAAAAATAAAGATTTAATTAAGAAAAACTATTTATCAAATAATTGTGATAAAAGATACTGAAATTAAAAATTTAAAACTAAACAGCATCAAAAAACTTAAAAAATAGCATTAATAACAGACTAAATTTAGCTGATTGTTCTACCCTAGTAGGGGTAGGACGGCTAGTAAAACCGCAGTCAACAAATTAAACAAGCCGTAAGCCAGCGACTCCTCAGTCCAGGCGTCGTAGCCCTTACTCAAGGAGTTCCAGGATGGAAAAAGAAACAAGCAAAATACCGGCTTCGCTATTGACCCTAGTTGGTGGGCTAGCGATCGCAGCTATCAGCTTCTGGTATGGTCAAAACAACCACCTCATGCCAGGACAAGCCTCAGAACAAGCACCACTGGTAGACGATTTTTTTAACGTGATGATCACGATCGCCACAGCCCTATTTATAGTGGTAGAAGGCGCGATCGTCTACTTTGCGATCAAATTTCGCTACCGCCCCGGAGACGAAACCGATGGCGTACCCGTTAGGGAAAACTTTGCCTTAGAAATCTTCTGGACGGCAATACCCGCAATTCTCGTAATCGGCGTTGGCATCTACAGCGTCGAAGTCTTTAGAGATATGGGAGGCTTCGATCCGGGCGGCAGTCAGGTGATGGCTCACGTTCACGACTCCACCCACGCCAGTCATAAAATGCCGAAAGGTAGCGCAATGGCCGCTCCCCTAATCGCCGACTCAGGAAGCGCGGCATCAGAAATGGCCGCAGAAATGGGTGGCACACCAACCGCCCAATACGGTTTCGGAGCTAAACCTTCCGAGACAGGCAAATTTGCAGGCCTCACAGTCAACGTCACCGGGATGCAGTACGCCTGGATATTTGACTATCCCGACAGCGGTGTCACCTCTGGAGAACTCCATGTACCCACTGGCAAATCGGTTCAGCTCAACCTTTCCGCCGTTGACGTGATCCACTCCTTCTGGATGCCGCAATTCCGGCTCAAACAAGATGCGATTCCCGGAATCCCCACCGAATTGCGGTTCGTCGCCACTAAACCCGGTGACTATCCCGTATATTGTGCGGAACTTTGCGGCGGCTACCACGGCGCAATGCGGACTCGCGTGATTGTTCACACTCCCGAAGAATACGACAGTTGGCTCAAAGAAAGTCTGATTGCTCAGGAGCTAGATGTCGATCGCGCGATCGCAGTTAATCCGGCTAACTTGTCAGAATCAGAATTTCTAGCTCCTTACGTTAGCGAAATGGGGATTAAACCCGAAATCGTCGCTCAACTCCAACCGACTAGGAATTAAAAAAAACCAAATTAAAAATTAAAAATGCCACAAGCAATTCAACATTTTTAATTTTTAATTGGACATTTCTAATCCTAGAGAAATTCATTAAAATTCCCAACATATCAAATGGCACAAGCACAACTTCCAGTAAATACCCCGCCCAAAATTCAAGGCGACACTTACTCACACCATCCCACAGCTTGGAAATGGTATGACTACTTTACTTTCAACGTTGACCACAAAGTAATTGGCATTCAATACCTAGTAACCGCCTTTATTTTCTACCTGATTGGCGGATTAATGGCGATGGCGATGCGGGCGGAACTCTACACCCCCGATTCCGACTTTCTCGACCCGAACCTCTACAATGCTTTCCTGACTAACCACGGGACGATCATGATTTTCCTGTGGATCGTGCCAGCGGCGATCGGCGGATTCGGCAACTTTTTAGTACCGCTGATGCTTGGTGCTAGAGACATGGCGTTTCCGAAGCTCAACGCGATCGCCTTTTGGGTCAATCCCCCCGCCGGACTCATACTGATTAGCAGCTTCTTCTTCGGAGGAGCTCAATCTGGTTGGACATCCTATCCCCCACTGAGCGTGATTACAGCCAACACAGCTCAATCAATGTGGATTTTGTCGATCGTCCTAGCAGGAACATCCTCAATTTTAGGTTCCCTCAACTTTGTTGTCACCATCCTCAAGATGAAAGTTCCCAGCATGAAATGGGATCAACTTCCCCTATTTTGCTGGTCAATTTTGGCAACTTCCGTCCTCGCGCTGGTATCAACTCCAGTATTAGCAGTAGGCTTGACATTGCTGCTGTTTGATATCAACTTCGGCACCTCATTCTACAAACCAGATGCAGGCGGCAACGTCATTATTTATCAACACTTATTCTGGTTTTATTCCCACCCGGCAGTTTATTTGATGATTCTGCCCATCTTCGGGATCATGTCCGAAGTTATCCCAGTTCACGCCCGTAAACCGATTTTTGGCTATAAGGCGATCGCCTATTCCAGCTTAGCCATCTGCTTAGTCGGATTGTTCGTTTGGGTGCACCATATGTTCACCAGCGGTACACCTCCCTGGATGCGGATGTTCTTCACCGTTTCCACCCTAATTGTGGCAGTTCCCACCGGTGTTAAGATATTCGGCTGGACAGCTACCCTGTGGGGCGGTAAAATCCGCTACACGAGTGCGATGTTATTTGCGATCGGGCTATTAATGATGTTCGTCTTCGGCGGATTGACCGGAGTCACATTAGGCACTGCGCCCTTCGACGTCCACGTACACGATAGCTACTACGTCGTCGGCCACTTCCACTACGTCCTGTTTGGCGGTTCAGTCTTCGGCCTCTACGCCGGAATTTACCACTGGTTCCCCAAAATCACCGGTCGGATGTACAACGAAACCTGGGGCCGCATTCACTTCGTCCTCACCTTCATCGGCACCAACCTCACCTTCTTACCCATGCACCAATTGGGCCTGCAAGGAATGCCCCGCCGGATTGCCATGTATGACCCACAATTCGAGTCGTTGAATAAGATTTGCACCTACGGTTCAATTCTGCTCGGATTTTCGGTACTTCCCTTCTTCTTCAACATGATTTGGAGTTGGATGTACGGCCCCAAAGCCAGTAGCAACCCTTGGGAAGCCTTAACTTTGGAATGGACAACTGCTTCGCCACCAATCATTGAAAACTGGGAAGTATTACCCGTTGTCACTCACGGCCCCTACGACTACGGGATGAATAATTTCGTTCCGAACATCGATCATTTAGGCGTCCTGATTCCCGCAGGTAATCAAAAACCAGTTGCAATTTCTCAGGCTGCATCCGCATCGGATGCCAACAAAAATGGTGATGATGGCAACGGATGATAGTTGACAGTTGATAGTTGTCATTTGTCATTGGTAACTAATATGATTTCCGTCTGATTCGGAATTGTATGATGTTCAATTTTGTAGGGGCGGGTTTACCAACATAATTGCCCATAATCGACAATCTCATAAACCCGCCCCCGCCCATACTAAAACAACAGACTACCCAGATACCCAACTTATTTGATAAGTCTGGTATCTAAAAAAAGATAGTTTCACCTGTTCAATATTGGAGACTTTTATGCAAGGTTCAACAATTGATAGCCCAGAAAGTGTACTCGATTCGTCAGTCGCCCCAGTAGCGGCCGCGAGTGCGATCGAACATCACGAAGAACACGAAGATTTGCGACTGTTCGGACTCGTGACTTTTCTGATTTCTGAATCCCTGATGTTTGGAGGGCTTTTTGCCGCCTATTTATTATTGCGAGGTGGTGCAGAAGCTTGGCCACCCGAAGGCACAGAAGTAGAATTATTGTTGCCGACAATCAACACAATTATTCTGGTTTCCAGTAGTTTTGTGATTCACTTCGGTGACAGTGCGGTAAAAAAGAATGATATCAAAGGAATGCGGCTTTGGTACGCAATTACTGCTGTAATGGGTATTGTTTTCTTAGGAGGTCAAGTTTACGAATACATGACCTTGGGTTACGGTTTGACTGAGAATGTCTTTGCTAACTGTTTCTATGTGATGACCGGTTTCCACGGTTTGCACGTTTTTATTGGTGTCTCCATGATTTTGGGTGTGCTGTGGCGGAGTCGCCGCGAGGGTCACTACTCAAGTGTGAAGCACACTGGTATCGAAATGGCAGAAATTTACTGGCACTTCGTAGACATTATTTGGATTGTTTTGTTCTTGCTGATTTACGTTCTTACTCTTTTCTAAAGTCAGGGCGAATGGCCATTCGCCCCTACACACTGACTATACATAGGAAACGCCTTGTACGGGCGAATGGCCATTCGCCCCTACACACTGACTATACATAGGAAACGCCTTGTACGGGCGAATGGCCATTCGCCCCTACACACTGACTATACATAGGAAACGCCTTGTACGGGCGAATGGCCATTCGCCCCTACGCACCCTACAATAGCATTTTAAATGCGTAACAGCTTAAAATCCCAAATATGTAGGTTGGGTTGAGGTAACGAAACCCAACTCTTTGATTGATAGAATAGACATCTCGTAAAAAGCCAGCTTTGAACAGGCTGTCCGGCCTGTTCCACAAGAATTATGAGAGATGTCTAATGTAAAAATATGATGACTATTGTGCAGCCATGTCCCAAAGAAACGAAACAGTTATTCTAGTTTTATCCTTGGTAATTACGATGGGGCTAGTCGGTGCAGGTATCTGGTGGATCACAAAAAGTAAAGGCATTAATTTAGGGAGCGTGTCTTCGGAAAAATTGATTTCTGGCACTTCCCCAACAGCCAATGCCTCGGATTCACAACTGTCGATTGGGCAACGTCTGAGTATAGGCAAAAAATTGTTAATTCCAGAGGGTTCAAGCCAGAAAAAACAAGAAGCTGTACAGGCGATCGCATCCTTGAACTATAACACAGCCATTGCAAATCTGGAAGCCTCACTGCAAGCCAGTCCCAACGATCCAGAAGCATTAATTTATCTGAATAACGCCCGAATTGGCGACAAGAAATCCTACACGATTGCTGTAGCTGTTCCCATTGGTAAGGATATGAATCCTGCTTTAGAAATTCTGCGGGGCGTTGCTCAAGCTCAAAATGAACTAAATCAAAGTGGTGGCCTTAGTGGTATTCCCTTAAAAGTGCTAATTGCAAATGATGATAATAACCCAGAAATTGCGTCGCAAATTGCCAGTGATTTAGCAAAAAACTCGGAAGTTTTAGGAGTAATCGGACATTTTGGATCGGACACAACGCTAGCAGCAAGCAAGGTTTATCAACAAAATCAATTAGTAGCAATTTCTCCTACCAGTACATCAGTGCAACTCTCAGGCGTTGGTAGCAATATATTTCGGACAGTACCGAGCGATCGGTTTGCGGCTAATGCTCTCTCCCGCTATATGCTCACAAAATTGCAAAAGAAAAAAGCTGTTGTTTTTTTCAATTCTGCCAGCAGTTATAGCAAGTCATTAAAAAATGAGTTTACCACGGCTGTCTACGCAGATGGAGGACAAATAGTATCGGAATTTGACTTGACAAATCCTAATTTTAATGCTGCTGAAAGTGTTAAAAAGGCGATCGCCCAAGGAGCCGAAGTCATCATGTTAGCATCCAATTCCAGCACCATAGACCAAGCTTTGCAAGTAGTGCAAGTAAACGCGAAACGGCTGCCATTATTAGCAGGAGACGGCGCTTATACGGCTAAAATACTGCAAATTGGTGGAGCGGGAGCAACAAATATGGTGCTAGCAATTCCCTGGCACATTCTCGCAGATCCGCAGTCCAACTTTCCCCAAACATCCAAACAACTTTGGAAAGCAGAAGTAAATTGGCGCACAGCTTTAGCCTACGATGCAGCGACAGCTTTAATTGCTGGATTACGGGTGAATCCGACTCGTACCGGGATTCAACAAGCTCTCTCAGCGTCGGATTTTTCGGCAACAGGGGCTTCTGGTGCGATTCGATTTTTGCCTTCGGGCGATCGCAATCGAGCAGTTCAGTTAGTAACTGTTAAACCGGGAAATCGCACCAGTTACGGTTACGATTTTGTGCCGATATCTGGTTCTGGTTTGTGAGCTATAGCAACCGCTAAAATGGTTAGGACACTTCGACTACGCTCAGTGACCAAAGCGCTTTGGCGGTTGCTATATTCGTGAGTGTGGAATGTAGGTTATAATATATATTGGTAAGTTCTAGGGCTAGTCCAGCAGAAGTGCTGACAAAATTAGTAATTATCCACAACTATAAAACTTGTATGGCAAAAGATCGGTTTCATGATGTTGTCAAGACTGCTTTAGAAAAGGAAGATTGGCAAATTACGGCTGATCCCTATCAAATTAATGTTGATGATGTAGATTTTGAGATTGATTTGGCGGCGGAACAACTGTTAGCCGCGCAGCGAGAGAGTCAGAAAATTGCTGTAGAAATTAAAAGTTTCATCAGTTCCTCCAATGTCTCAGATTTTCATACTGCATTGGGACAATTCCTTAATTATCGCGATGCACTTGAAACTATTGAACCAGATCGCCTTTTGTATCTAGCAGTGCGAGTACCAGTTTATGAAAGTTTCTTTCAACGACGGTTTATTGTGGCTGCGGTTAAGCGATATCAACTAAGATTGATGATTTATGATGTGCAACAAGAGGTTATTGTCCAATGGCTATAGAGCAATATCGGCAATACATACGTCATCTCCTTTCCGAACGGCAAGAACGCGCTTCAATACAACGAAATGCCCAAGAATACGAAGTGCAAACTCTTTTTGATGCTGAGCAAGATCATTATCAACTATTATATGTTGGGTGGCGTGGCAATAAACGCGATTTTGGCTGTGTTCTACATCTTGACATCAAGGGTGGAAAAATTTGGATTCAGCATGACGGTACTGAAGTCGGAATTGCGAATCAACTCGTCGAATTGGGAGTGCCTAAAGAAGATATTGTTTTAGCATTCCATGAACCAGAGGTGCGACAATTTACTGATTTTGGGACAGGGGAAGATATTCGCGAACAATCTCCCTCGGTTTTGGCTAAGTAAAAAGGCGAATGGAGTGAAATCCCAAATATGTAAGTTTGGTCGAGAAACCCAATTATTCATTTAAAATACGGTATGTCTCAAAAAAATCAAGCCCCGGCTGTTATTTTATCTCTGATGATGACGATCGCGATCGTAGGTACTGGCCTCTGGTGGTTTGCAAGTCGCATCGGCGCAAATCTCCCGACTCCACCGCCACCAACTCGGACTCTTCCCAATGCGCCAACCCCAAAACCGGCATCGTCAATCGATTTTAGATTTTAGAT
>NZ_NXIB02000161.1 GCF_002412335.2 Tychonema bourrellyi FEM_GT703 | reverse complement strand
GGGGGCTAGGGGGGATCTAGGCTTAATAGTCAAACAGCAGTCTCTGACTGGGTTTGACGTTAAGTTGACACCAATGGGCACTGCCGTGTCCTAATTTTGGCTCAAGCGTGATGAGGTATGCCCAATGCCCAATGCCCAATGCCCAATGCCCAATGCCCAATGCCCAATGCCCAATGCCCGAAGCGTACCTCATCTTTCTGAGAAAGGCTATACTTTGCAACCGACCTCAGAATTCTGCATGATGGGGCAAATTGATCGATTCCAGAGACTGTTGCTTCACACGACCCGCCATCGCCGCCAACTGCAAACTCATAAAAGCGTTTAAATCTTCCAACTCGCACTGCGCTGAGGAGAAAATCTGCTGAATTTCATTTTCCGCTTCCAAGCTCAGATATCCAGTCGCAATAGCTTGTTTGATAACGTCACGAACCAGCATGATTTAAATGTTCCTTAATAATTTTGAATGTATCCAGGGTCAATCAACTACTAATTCAAAGCCTCAGAGACCACATCAGCACAATATTCGATACAGTAAACGCTTAGGGAGATTGGATCTCGCTCGTCAGGTGCAGCAATGTTCTTGATTTCAGTCCGGTCTAAGATCTAAGAATCCTCGTGCGTTCGCGCCGAGGAGTGTCAAAATAATCAAGTTAAATATTTACGACAGACTATGGAACCAACTCATAAAGATTTGCTACAACAAATAGCTGGACTATCGGAAACTTATCCAAATTTAGCCGATCGACTCGCACAATCCGCCAAACAACTCCAAGACTCCGGCCTTCCTCCCTCGGAAAGCTTGCTGCAAGAAATAGTGAGTTACAGCCGCAATTTTTCCCTCGTCCAAAAACAAGCTCTGGAACTCAGCAATTCCGCCCTCGTGCCCGGAGAAGTTACATCCCTCAAAGAAATTCAAGACTTAATCCAGACAATCGCAGCTTCTGAAGGCCAAGTAGAAATTCGTGAACAAGCCTTAAAAGTGCTCGATCGAGTATTAGCGATCGCCCACCGCGAACAAAGCGACTTTGGGCCATTACAATCAGTGCATGGTAGAGCCCGCGAGCTGCACCGCGCGATTTCGGAATCAACTCTGACTCAACTGCACTCAGATGCAGAATCCTTAGTCAGCGGCAAACACCCAGTAGCGGCAGTGCTCGCCCTAGTCGAACAACAAGATAAATTAGATGACGAACAGTGGGTCATCCTGGAAGAAACAGTCAGCGCCGCCTTTGGTAAACAAATAGCCGTTGCCATTTCCAGAGGCAAATTAATCGTTGCCGAGATCCCAAGGGCGTTTCAAGTGCCAGCAGCAGCCAAAATCGAACCCGTATCCCCAGCGGTTGCTGAACCCTTACCAGAAATCATCGTCATCCCGTCGGGAAATGTCGCCCCGAAACAAGTTGTAGTTGTGCCCGAAATCAAGATTTTGGAATCACCAGCACCGTCAGCCCCGATGCACGAGGTGATTATTGTTCCTAGCATGGAAATACCTCAATCTCTCCAGACAAAAGGCTCTGGAAACATTGTGTTTGGCGCACCGACGGCGACGAAACCAGCGCCAATAGAGGGGACTTTGGGATTGAAGGTTTTGGTGCACATTCAAGGCATTGGCGATCGCACTTTTGGTTCTCAAGAATACGCGGGTACCAAGGCTCAAGGGCGGCGCGTCGAAGGATTTCAAGTGAATTTAGAGCCTGCAATTCCGGGCTTAAAAGTCGAGTATATGGCTCACGTTGAAGGTGTGGGCGACACTCCTTGGGTTAGCGAACAGGAATTAGCAGGTTTCCGGGATAAGGGGAAACGAATTGAAGGATTTGCTGTGCGATTGAGCGGGGCCCAAGCTGATAAATACGATGTATTTTACACAGCTCACATTCAGAATATCGGCGACACGAAAGTGGCTTCTAACGGCGAATATTGTGGCACTCGTGGCAAAGCTTTGAGAGTGGAGGGCATTAACGTCTGGGTTGTGCCATCAGCGAAGGCTCAACCAGCCCAGCCTGTGGGGTTAAAAGTGTTGGTGCATATTCAAGGAATTGGCGATCGCACTTTTAGCGATCGAGAATATGCTGGTAGCAAGGGTCAAGGCCGTCGCGTCGAAGGATTTCAGATGAAAATAGAACCTCCGGTTGCTGGTCTCAAATTACAGTATATGGCTCACGTCGAAAGTGTTGGCGATACTGCTTGGATCGAAGAAGGGGATTTGGCAGGTTTGAGGGGGAAAGCTAAGCGGATTGAGGGATTTGCGGCGCGGCTAACGGGGGCTGATGCTGATAAATACAATGTACTTTACACTGCTCATATCCAAAATGTGGGCGATACTCCCACTGCTTCTAATGGTCAATACTGCGGCACTCGTGGTAAAGGTTTGAGGGTTGAAGGGATTACAGTTTGGGTTGAGGCTAAAGCATAAGCAAGAGGTACATAGCTCTTGTAGGGACAGGGATTGTAGGACACGGCAGTGCCGTGTCCCTACGGGGATGTGAGTGTCCCTACGGGGATGTGAGTCATCGCTATTTCAAACTGGCTGCTGCAACTTTAATTGGTTCTAGCAGTTCTAACGGTAAATGCAGCATATTGAGGGCGGTACTTTGAATTCCTTTTCTTTCATTTCTTTCGATATCTGGGCCGTGATAATCGCTACCACCTGTCACCAACAAACCGTAGTTAAGGCACAAATCTTTCAACTTTTGGATCTGGCTGGAACTGTGGCTGGGATGGTATACTTCAACACCCATCAAGCCAGCATCTACTAATTCTTTTAATACTTCCTCAACAACTCCGCCACGAAATAAATAAGGGTGAGCCCAGACTGGTACTGCGCCGCAATTTCGCAATAAATCAATGCCTTCGGCGATCGAGAATTTCTCGTAACGAACGTAAGCTGGGCCGTAATCTCCTAGCCACCGATCGAAGGCTTCGCGCGATGATTTGGCGTGACCAGCTTTTACCAGTGCAGAGGCAATGTGAGGCCTTCCCGGTGCCATTCCTGGGGATGTTTTTGGCAATTCGATCGGGTATCCCAGTGCTGCTAATTTGTCCACCATTTCCTGCGATCGCCTAAACCTGCCTTCTATGCGATCGTTCAAAGGAACGCGCAACTTATTTGGATCGGGATAAAAACCTAAAATATGCAAAGAGCGATCGTTGTGGACTGTACTGAGTTCAAGTCCGGGAACTATTTCTATATTGTACAAAAGGGCCGCCACAAAAGCCTCATCCCAACCAGACATCGTATCGTGATCCGTGATAGCCAAAGCGCGAACCCCAGACGCAGCAGCAGCAGTGACGAGTTCCCCAGGGGTGAGAGTACCATCGGAATAAGTTGTGTGACAATGAAGCTCTAGCATATTGACCCGATTAACTATTGATCTTCGCGAATTGTCCTGAAACTCCCCAATTCACCTAGTATAGCCTTACTCACCCACTCCCCAGTCGTCCCAACAACGAATTTCCAGAGGTCGCAGCTTACCGCTTGTGCCAATTACTCAATTGGCTAGATTCAGCCTCTGCTGGTTGTGGGCCAAAAAGACTCTCAAGTTATATATGACAAGGGCTGGAGTGCGATCGGGTATCAGAGTCGATCGAAGTAAAACCTGTGATGATTGCGATAGTGGCATTTTGCTGTCACTGCTACTGAGGAATTTTTTCTAAAGTAACAACATGACATTCAGGAAATACTTATGAAATCCACTCTTTGCTTCCCCGAAACTTCACTAAAGTCTCACCAAGTTAATTCAGATACTAATGCCGTTCATTCTCAGAGTAACATGGAATATTGTATCGCTGCTGCTTGGATTGACTTAGTAGGAGGAGACTACAGCAGTTTTGAAGGAGATGATTGGCTGGCGATATCTGGTGATATTGATGAAGGCGAAATTTACCGAGAATGGTTTTTGTGGCAAGACAGCGAAGTGACTCAAGAATGGGAAGCTTATGACCCAATCACTAATTATCGCATTGTTGCATCTAGCCGAGCTTTATTAATCGCTAAGATTGACCAAATCGAAGATACCAGAACAATCTAATTTCAATCGAATCTAGACTTTTTGGTTTTTTAGTTTTTCGCGCTCTAATTTGCGCTGTTTCAAGGCTTCAAGATTTTTTTTAATCATGTCTATCGCCACTCCATTATCCTGTTGTTGGTACAACTCGCTGGCACTGATTAAATTGACAACTGCATCGTCGTCCGATCGCAAATTAGCAAAAACTAAACCACGATTGTGGTAAGCTTCCGCCAAAGTTGACACCAGTTGTATGGCGCTGGTAAATTTATCCTTAGCTTGGCGGTAATTTCCCGATTGATAAGCTTGAATGCCTTGTTGGAAATAAACCGAGGCTTTTTTACCAGCATCGGTAGCTGGAAATTCTGGTAAACTTAGAATTGGTTCTTTAAACAGCACAGAAACGCTACCCTTACCGAAGTAAGCCCAAGTCATTGTTCCTACACCAATCCCCAGGACGGTAACAATGATGACAGACAGAGCAATAAGATTGGTGGTTTCCATAAAAAAATACTTGTTGTATGAGAATATGATAAGGCTTTTCTCAGTTAGCTGAGGTACAAGGTAATGGGGCATAGGGCATCGGGCATTGCTGATAACGAATAACAAATAACCAATAACCAATAACCAACAATATGACTTTCGAGTACAAAGCGGCCTTAGTAACTTTAGCAGATATTGAGAATGAAGTTCTAGTCAAATTCTACAAAAGATTTCTCGACATAGAACCGAATCCTTACATTCCTAACACTTATGCTGAATTTCAACTACCAGGTTTAAGACTCGGTATATTTAAACCGAAAAATTCCCATAAATCGGAATTTTCAGGTATCGGGAAAACAGGGATGAGTTTGTGTTTGGAAGTCAGCGACATCGAAATTGCGATCGCCCGAATTTGGACTTTAGGATGTCCACCCCCCGGAGAAATTATCACAGCTTCTCATGGTTTAGAAATCTACGCTTTCGATCCTCTCGGAAACCGCCTAATTTTACATCAATCCCATGACAATGTAGGATGATAGCTAATGATTTGCGAACTCTCGATCTTCTCTTCTCTTCCTTCGCGTCCTTCGCGTCTTCGCGGTTCGTTAACTCAAAACTGCCTTAACTATCTAATCAATTCAGCAAAACTATAAAAACTGATAATTAACAATAATAGCGCTGTGAGGTGAGTTAGCTGAAACTGAGGCCGCGGGCCCAGGGATTCTCGCACCAAAATTGAAAAAGACGAACCAATTATATAACTCAAAGACAGCGCTAAATAGGGCCATTTCCCAGTGAAAGTCCATAACCCCAACAAAATCATCGCCAAAGTCAACATCACTAACTCAACAAAGCGGGGCGGATTGTGCTGAGTAGACAGAATCAAAGTATCCAACCAATTTTGCCAAGGTCTCATTTATTACCGATCGCACTTTTGGATTTAGCCTTCTAGCTTAACTGACGATCGCCATTCAGTTTGTTGCATTAAACACGCTAAGGCAACTTCCGTCTCCACTTGCGGAAATTCGGCGTAAAAGCGACTGACGCTATAAAAAGGGTCTGGGGTTTCTAGGACGATCGCGCGATCGGACATTTCCTCCAAAAATTCTAGCAAATCCTGCGGTGCAACAGGCACACAAATCCACAAAGCCCCCAGTTGCTGCGCCCGCAAAGCCTTCGCCGCCACAGCCATCGTCATCCCCGTCGCAATCCCATCATCCACCAAAATCGCCAAAGCCCCAGTCGCGCTGACATTTGGACGTCCTGGAGACAAATCCGCCAGCAGAGATTGCGCGCGATCGAGAGCCTGCTGGAGTGCTAGAGTTTGAAATGGCAAATTGCGTGGCTTTTGTTGCCACACCACTTCCCCATCAGCAGTAGCCGCGCCGATCGCGTATTCTAGATTATCTGGACGAGTAATTTTCTTCGCCACAACCACATCCAAAGGACAACCCAACAAGCGGGCAATGGGCACTGCAACGGGCAAACCCCCCCGTGGCAAAGCATACACAATCGGTTTAACATCATCTGATGCAGTTAAATTCAATTTTTCAATCTCTGCTTTAACTGCCGCAGCCAGTTTTTGGCCAGCATCAGCGCGATTATCAAACAACGGGCTAGAGAACATATTCCTACCTGTAAGAGCAAAGCCGATATACACTATAAACTCTAGCTTCCCCCAAATCTCCCCCATCTTTCAATATATGTCAAGCGACTTGCAACTCAGCCTTTTTGACAGCAGTCAAAGTGCCTCTTTCCAGACAGACTCAATCCCGACAAATGCCAAAATCCCCATTCCTCCGGGCACTTATCAAAATATCGAACAAATTGCCGAACACTGCAACCGTTGTCACCGCTGCGAATTAGGCAACAGTCGCACTCACGCCGTCATCGGGCGCGGCAATCCTCAAGCAAAAATCTTGATTGTCGGAGAAGCGCCGGGACAAAATGAAGACGAAACCGGATTGCCATTCGTTGGGCGATCGGGTCAACTTTTAGATAAGATTTTAGAATCAGTAGGACTCAATACAGAAACAGACGTTTTCATTGCCAACGTCATCAAATGTCGCCCCCCCAACAATCGCCCTCCGACAGTAAAAGAAATAGAAGCCTGCAAACCATACTTGCTCGAACAAATTCGCATATTAGACCCCAAAATTATTTTATTAACTGGTGCAACAGCCCTCAAAGGTTTGCTAAGCGACAAGCGACCAATTAGTAAAATTAGAGGTCAATGGATAGAATGGGAAAATCGCCTATGTATGCCAATTTTTCACCCGTCGTACTTGTTGCGAAATCCCTCCCGCGAACCGGAAACTCCGAAATGGTTTATGTGGCAAGATATGCAAGTAATCAAGGCAAAATTTGATGAATTAAAAGAGCAATTATAATGAATTTTTATTCTTGATTTGTAGGGGCGGGTTCACGAAAAATCTCCAATTCCCACCCACAATCTACAAAACCCGCCCCGGCCTTTCTATCTATTCACAAATTCGCGCCAAGTAAAAATCCGAATTATGGTTTTATCTAATATTTTCAGTGAAACTCCTATCAATAGACAACAAATTCCTCAAGAACTATTAGACATTGAAGATAAACAACGCACTAATCCACTTCCTTGGAAAGGGCAATTTTCCCCCCAGTTTATCGAAACTTTAATTCATAAATATGCCGATAAAAATAGTGTGATTTTCGATCCATTTTTAGGTAGTGGAACAGTTTTATATGAGGCAGGAAGATTCGGACTGGAAGCCTGCGGAACAGAAATCAATCCCGCAGCTTTAATCCTCGCTAACACTTATAAATTTATCCCTATTTCACCAAGACAGCGTGAAAGATGTATCAATTGTTTTCTCGCTCGACTAAAGACTGATATCTGGGAGACAATGCCACTCTTCCAAACAATACAAAAAGAACTTACAGAAAATGATATAATAGATAAAGTCGTATATTTAGCCGTTGATAATGAAGAAAAATTAATTAATATTCTACATCAAGCATTAGTGATATTGCTAGACTTAGAAAATAAAAAAGTTACCTACTCAAGAGTTTTCACCATTGCGAAAAATCTCGCTACTTTTGTGCTTAACCTACCCTATAGCGAAAAGCCGATAAATGCCTACAATGCCGATGCAAGAAACGTTCCCTTAGAAAACTCCAGTATCAATCTTGTGATTACATCCCCCCCTTATATCAATGTATTTAACTATCATCAGCAGTATCGCGGTTCTACTGAAGCACTAAACTGGAAAATTTTAGAGGTGGCAAAATCCGAGTTTGGTTCTAATCGCAAGCATAGAAATAATAGATTCCTAACTGTAATTCAATATTGTTTAGACATCGCTTATACTTTGCAAGAATTGTTGCGAATATGCAGCCATGACAGTAGAATAATATTTGTAGTCGGTCGAGAGTCAAATATTAAAGGAACTCCTTTTTTTAATGGGGAGTTAGTTGCAGAAGTCGCTAGTCAAGTATTGGGGATTAGTTTAGATATTCGTCAAGAAAGAACTTTTCTGAATCGTTATGGAAAAAGTATTAAAGAAGATATACTGCACTTTATAAAAGTAGAAAATTTACAGTATTATTTTACTATACATCAAGCCAGAACTATTGCTGTAGAAGCCTTAGAGTCCGCTTATTCCCTAGCGGATGAACAAGTAAAATATGAAATCAAGGATGCTATCGACAAGGCTGAAAAAGTACAGACATCACCTTATTTCGAGCGGCAGCGTTCACGTAAAATCATTGAAAAAATCAACCAAAAAGATGATGTGCTTTCAAGAGGCTATTTTTGAGGGTAAAAAACATTAACAGAACCAGCGAGGCAGGCCTCTGGATATGCGTTACCAGGTGAATTCAAAGAGCAATTATAATGAATTTTTATTCTTGATTTGTAGGGGCGGGTTCACGAAANGGTTCACGAAAAATCTCCAATTCCCACCCACAATCTCAAAAACCCGCCCCCACCCAACCCAAAAATTCATCAATCTTGGTTAACCACGGCGGTATAATTCAATTGCCAAAGCAACGCTCATCTGCTACAATTTCCTGTATCTACACACCATAACACAACAATATGCAGCACTGGGCAAAGGGACAACAACTGCACGAAGGCGAATATTTAATCGAAGAAATCCTGGGCGGTGGCGGTTTCGGTGTCACTTACCGCGCTCAAAATCGCAAAAAAGGTAAATTAGTCGCCATTAAAACTCTGAATGCTATCCAACAAGGAAAGGCAGATTTTGTCAAGCGCCAAGAAAAGTTTATGAATGAGGCGCTGTGTTTAGCAAAATGCCATCATCCTCATGTTGTTGAAGTTTATGAGGTGTTTCAGGAGGGTGATTTATGGTGTATGGTGATGGAGTTACTTGACGGCACTAATTTAGCTGAATATTTGGAAGATAACGGCATTTTGTCGGAAGAGAAAGCTTTGCCAATTATTCAACAAGTAGGAAATGCTCTGAGTTTTGTTCATAAGCAAGGGTTTACTCATCAGGATGTTAAACCCCAAAATATTATGCTAAGAACCCCCCCAGCCCCCCTTGGTAAGGGGGGGGAAAGAGAAAATTATTCCTTTGCTAAGGGGGGCGAAATTTCTTCTCCCCCCCTTACTAAGGGGGGCCAGGGGGGTGCGGTTTTGATTGATTTTGGTTTGGCGCGACAGGCGACGGTACCGGGAAAGTTAAGGACTAATAGTAATTCCGGGACTGAGTGTTTTGCACCTCTGGAATTGTTGGAAAAACGAGCAGAATTTGGTGCTTATACTGATGTTTATTCTTTGGCGGCGACGCTGTATGTGATGCTGACGGGGGAGTTGCCGTTTCCGTCGCAATTCAGGAAGCAAAATATTCCTTTAATTCCGCCGAAACAGCATAACAATAAAATTAGTGATAGGGTGAATGCAGCGATTATTAAGGGGATGGAGTTGGAACCGCAAAATCGCCCGCAGTCGGTGCAGGAATGGTTGGATTTAGTGATGCCTAAACAGGCGGCTAATGAGGTACAATTGGTTTCTGCGGTGGGGATGGATTATATAAACTTGCGGAATTTATTAGCAGCAGGAAAGTGGAAAGAAGCGGATCAGGAAACGGCGAGAGTGAACACATCTGTCCCGGTGAAGCCTTTTTTGATTTCCCCTTAACCTTCAACCCCACCAGCAAGCGACTTCCCCAATGATTTTTTGACTCTGACTTCGGTTTTGGGCGATACTTTTTACAGAATTTGCGATAAGCTGCGGCACATTCATCCAAAGTTTTACCCAAAGCCAAAAACGCCGGATGCCATTGAGTAATCCCATCATCGCTGAGTCTGTCGTGAATGCCGTAGTTGCTAAAATCATAGAAAAATCCCTGCTGCATCCCCGCCGCTTTGGGATTAGCATGGATATAGCGCAAAGTATTCAAAGCTCTACGCTTATCAGTATTGGCAAAACCCGTACTGTGATAGCGTTTTTCCCAGAAGTGTCCAGTCCGATTCAGCATCCGGTTAAAACACATCGCCGTGTACCAATTTAACCAGTGCATAATTTTCGGTAAATCTTCCGGCTGCATAGGTTCTAGGAGATAATGAACGTGATTGCTCATAATGCAAAGACCATAAAGTTTAAACTGATACTTAGCTTGAGCTTTCTTAATCCCATAGAGAAAAACTTCGCGACATTCCAAGCGAGTTAGGCGAAACTCACGGTTATTGCAGCGAGAGGTAACATGATAGGAGTATCCGGTTTCGAGTTGGCGAGGTTTACGAGACATGATGCAGCACATAGATATAGAAAAAGATATCGTAGTGCGGATGCCGCCTCGCTCTCAGCGGCAAGTTAAACTAAGAGTTAAACACTTAGGTAAAGCTAAACCCCAAGTGGTATATGATCCTTTACCGATAGACTAAATATTGTAGTAGGTAAAAAACAACATGAATCCAACTTCTACAGTTACAATCAGCAATACATCTTATCAAGCCCTAGCAGAACTCTCTGCAAGTTCAGGAAAACCAATCCAAACAGTCCTCGAACAAGCAATCGAACAATACCGAAGACAACAGTTTTTAGCAGCAGCTAACCAAGCTTATATTACCCTACGCGATCGCCCTGAAGATTGGCAAGAAGAACTTGAAGAAAGAGCAGCTTGGGCTATCACTTTACAGGATGGTTGAGAATCACATTAAATGTTCGATAAAATACTACGAATGATTAGGGAAAAGGTTAGTAATCAGCATTACGTGATGACACTCCATGCTGAAGAAGAGATGGAAGATGACGATTTGATAATTTATGACATTGAACAAGGCATCCTCACAGGTAAAATACTAGAATGTCAAAAGGATCGAGTAACAGCAGAATCAAAATACCGGATTAGAGGAGAAACTACTGATGGAGGAGAAGTCGAATTAATTGTCAAACTGAGTCCGACTGGAAAAGTTGTTATTATTACAGTATACGTGCCTTAAGCAAGGAGACTGAGTAAATGGTATGTGATATTTGCGGAACAGAAGGTGTGCGAGTTCGCCACATTCCCAGAACATATAGCAAAGGCAAAGATTTGCTAGTTATAGAAAACATTCCGGTAATAAGCTGTCCTCACTGTGGCAGTAGTTACTTAACAGCAGAAACACTGCATGAAATTGACAGAATTAAACGCAAGCGTAAAACTTTAGCTGTAGAACGTTCTGTCGAAGTAGCTAGTTTTGCTTAGATATTCGCAAAGCCAAAGAATACTGGATAGAATTTAGGAGTAGAGACGATGCCTAAAACTCATAGTTACCATGACTATCTGATTAAATCCCTCCAAGAAATTGAAGAATCTGCTGCTTATATTCAAGCAATTTTAGAAGAAAACGAACCGGAATCCGAACTGTTATTGACAGTCCTCAAAGACGTAGTTAAAGCTCAAGATAAAATCTCTATAATGACGGTCGGCGAACAACAGAATTGGGAGAAACTTCAGGAATTGTTGAAAGCATCAGGGGGAGAAGAGATTTACCGATTTATTGGTTTGCTGAAGGCTTTAGGATTAAAGACAGAGATTGCAGTTAGTCAAGGTGAGACTCCAGACGCATCAATGTTAGAATCCGCATCTCGCGTCGAGACTTGTAAAGTGTAACATCTTACTTTTCTTACATCTGTTGTTGAACTTTGAGTTGAGTCATTAGTTATCCATATATTCCGTCCTGTTGGTATAATTGATTCTTTAGATAATTATATTGCCATTCAAGGAGATTATTTTAAATGGGTTCAGAAAACAGCGAACCCCCCGAAAGCTGGACCAATGAAGACATTTATCGAGAAGTGAGCAAAATTGTCAGTCAATTTCGCCTCTACCAATGCTACGAAGCCGTTCAAGCTGTTGTAGAATGGTTAGAAACTAGAGATAGGAAAGGAACAATCCTAAGAATTAAAACTAAATATGACGAGGAAGACTATATCCTAAGTCAGCGTTTAGAAAGTCAAGGGATAACAGAATCGATCACTCTTAATGGGCAGCATTATGGCATCGAAGTTCAAGGGTTAGTTTTCGATAATTTATCAGTTACAGGAATAACCCGCGAAGATTGGCTAAACGACTTTCAATCCATTAGCGGAGAATTCATTATTACAGAATTTGATAGTACAACTTTTAACCAAAACGAAGGTCAATCAGATGAGTCAACTCTATGACATTCTAGCACAAATCAAAAACCAACCAACCCAATATTTAAGGCAAACTTCCCTGCCTCACCTGTTCATATTTTTAAATGGTTACAAAATAGCAAGGCGAGATTTAGGCATTACCATCACTTCAGAGGAACAGGAGTTTTATCGAGACTTTCAACCTTGGATTCAGAAAAAATTAAAAATCAAAACCGTTAACTCTTGGGCAAACATCATTCAACTTTTCTGCATCAATGACAGAGAAGCATTCAATTACTTTTTTGAACTTCTGGCAGAATTTAACCAAGGAGAAAAACCCTCAGAACCCCCCTTCCTCAAAGAATATGCCTGGAAAAATCCTCAAGCTACATCCCCAATTACAGCAGACAACAATTTTTATCAGCTTTTAGATAAAATCAAAACTCGACCCGCCCTTTATCTTGGCAAGCGTTCTATCTTTAGTCTGCAAGCTTTTTTAGATGGTTACACTTGTGCCTGTCGCCAACTCGGAATTCCTGTTACTGAACAGGAACAAGAATTTGCCGAATTTCAAGACTGGATAGAAAAGCAATTTAACCGGCAATCTAGCAAGTCTTGGGCGCGAATCATCCTTTTTTATTCAGAAGATGAATCCCAAGCGATTGATAAATTTTTTGAGCTATTTGAAGATTTTTTACAGCGCGAATCTCCTCCTATGCTAACACAATCTTTCGTTACTAACCTCCCCGAAAATGGTAATAAAAAGCAGATAAATTCTTTGCTAGAAAACTTGTCCGAAGAAGCGCTTGCCCAAGTTCGTGAATTTGCTGAATCTTTACACCAACAAGAAAAAAGTCCAGTATAGCGATTCTCAAACAAAGGATGTTGCAAAGATTTGAGATTCTTAGCGACCCTCAGAATGACATAATTAGGTTGTTAATGCGTAAGTCCTAATATTGTCAACCCAACTCTTCACAAATGCGCGCAAAAGCAGCCACCGGATCATCCGAAGCAGTAATCGGCCGCCCAATTACGAGATAATCCGCACCAGCATTAATCGCAGCCTTCGGAGTCATCGATCGCCTTTGATCGCCTCCCTCAGCCCATTTCGGACGCACACCGGGACAAACCAACAGAAAATCATCCCCACAACTCATCCGCAACTGTGCCACTTCCTGCGGAGAACAAACAGCACCAGCTAAACCCGTTTCCTTAGCCAACAATGCCATGTGCAAAGCATATTCTGGCAATTCTAAAGGTACTTTCAACTCAAAAGCTAACTGTCGGGAATTCAAACTCGTTAACAGAGTAATTGCAATCAATTTAGGACTCGGTTTATCAACTGCGATCGCCCCTGATTCTAAAGCAACTAACGCCGCTTTCAGAGCATCTTTACCACAAGTGGAATGAATAGTCAATAAATCCACATTGTACTTAGCAGCAGCCCGACAAGCACCAGCAACAGTATTAGGAATGTCGTGAAATTTCAAATCCAGAAAAATCCGCTTTCCCCGCTGTTTCAGAATAGAAATGATTTCCGGGCCACAGCTAACGAATAGCTCTAAACCTACTTTCCAGAATGATACATCGGGTAGTTTGTCGATAAGGGCGATCGCCTCAGCTTGACTCGGAACATCCAAAGCCACAATAATTTTATCTGCGATCGTAGTATCTTTCATAGTAAGAACTTCATAGTAGATTGGTGTCAAAACGTCAAACGTATTCACAGACTGCTGTTTGGGGTTCGGGTCTAGATCCCCCCTAACCCCCCTTAAGAAGGGGGGGACAAGAGTATTCTCAAAGTCCCCCTTCTTAAGGGGGATTTAGGGGGATCTGGCCTCGGAGCAAAGCGAGATTTATCAAGGGTTATAGACTTAAGTTGACACCAATGGCGGTTAACAAATCCCAACTCAATCCACCAATCGCACAAACTTATTTTTCCCAACCTGCAAAACCTTACCTTCCAACTCAGCAGGTGATTCAAAAGTGAGGTTAACATCAGAAACTTTATCACCCTCCAACTTCACTCCACCACCCTGCATCAACTTCCTCGCATCACCACTACTTTTGCAAAGTCCGCTAGCACTCAGAATATAAAACAACTTAGCAGGAAACTGTACACTTGCCAAAGAAAACTCGGCCACTGCATCAGCTTCACCCGCAGCACCTTTAACCAGCGCCATTGCATCTAACTGAGCCCGATCGCCTGCTTCCTTCCCCCAATACTGACTGACAACATTCACAGCCAAAAGCTTCTGTTTTTCGCGCGGATTTTCGGGCAAAGCATCCAGAGGCAAATCTGTCAATAGTTCAAAATACTGGGCGATCGAGCGATCGGCAATTTTCTCCAACTTAGAATACATCGTCAGCGGGTCATCGGACAAACCCACATAATT
Source organism: Tychonema bourrellyi FEM_GT703 (assembly GCF_002412335.2). Classification (GTDB taxonomy): domain Bacteria; phylum Cyanobacteriota; class Cyanobacteriia; order Cyanobacteriales; family Microcoleaceae; genus Microcoleus; species Microcoleus bourrellyi. Next base: position 2,877 of record NZ_NXIB02000161.1, on the reverse strand, counting down.
ATTTAAAGACTTCGACATCTTCTGCACCCCATCAGTCCCGATCAAAATCGGCATCAGCAAACCAAACTGCGGCTTCATCCCAAAATGTCGCTGCAAATCTCGTCCCACCGCAATATTAAACTTTTGGTCAGTTCCCCCCAATTCCACATCAGCCTCCAGCGCCACCGAATCGTAACCCTGCATCAGCGGATACAGAAACTCGTGCAGATAAATCGCCGTTCCTTGCTCCATGCGATTATCAAATCCCTCTTTAGCGAGCATCTGCTGCACGCTCATGGTGCCGAGGAGATCCAAAATCTTCGCCAAGTCCAAACCGGACAACCACTCGGAGTTATAGCGAATTTCCAAGCGTCCGGGGGTGTCAAAATCTAAAATAGGACGCACTTGGTCTAAATAAGTCTTGGCATTTTCCGCCACTTGTGCTGCTGTTAATTGAGCGCGCGTCTCAGATTTTCCGGTTGGATCGCCAATTCTTGCGGTAAAATCACCGATGAGCAATACTGCGGTGTGGCCGGCATCCTGAAAAGCTCGGAGTTTGCGGACGCAAATGCTGTGGCCCAGGTGAATGTCAGTCCCTGTGGGGTCAATTCCCAACTTGATCCGCAAAGGTCGATCGCCTTTTGTGAGCAGTTTGACCAAATTTTCGTCAGGGTTGCTAGAATCAGGTCGATCGGGAAAAATCTCGCTGACACCACGGTAAATTCCAGAAAGGTTAGGAGAAATCATAGGGGTGCGATCGAAAACCATAATATTTTGCTAAAGTGTAGCGGAATTAGCTAAACTCACTGATTGACGCATACAAATACAACTCTTAAGCTACCATAATCCCAAAGCTTGCCTGCCAACATTTACTGCCAGCATCCACACATCCCATCTAAAATCAAAAGTCTAAAACCCCAAATCGAGTGAGGAAGTGAAATCCACGTGTCAACCAACGCAGTCCGTAAAAGCACGGAAAAGTCAGCTACAGTATTCGAGTTTGTTCAGTCAGTCAGTAAAGTGACGGCTGGAACCATACTGAGCATTACAATGCTTGCCAGTTCCGTAGTAGCTGGCGGACTGGTTGGCTTAGCGATCAGCTTCCGCAATTTGCCAGATGTTCGCATCTTGCAAACCTACTCTCCCACAGAAACCACCCACATTTACGACATCAACGGCAAGCCCCTGGCCAGCATCCACGACGAAGCGAATCGAGATGTCGTACCCCTTGACAAAATCTCGCCGAATCTGAAACGTGCTGCTTTAGCGATCGAAGATAGCAACTTTTTCACCCACAAAGGCATCAACCCAGGCGGGATAGCCAGAGCCCTCATCGTCAACCTAGAAAAAGGTAGAACTGTTGAAGGTGGCTCGACTATGACAATGCAGTTAGTCAAAAACCTGTTTCTATCTCCCAAATCAAAACTCAGCCGCAAAGTAGCTGAAGCGGTAATGTCTATCCGCTTGGAGCAAATTCTCAACAAAGACCAGATTCTGCAACTTTACCTGAATCAAATCTACCTCGGTCACAACTTGTACGGCGTAGAGACAGCATCTCGCAGCTATTTCAACAAATCAGCAGATAATTTGAGTTTGGCAGAAGCAGCGATGCTGGCCGGCTTAATTTCCGCTCCCGAAGAATACAGTCCTTTCGTCAATTACAAGTTGTCAAAAGATCGACAAGAAATCGTTTTAACCCGCATGAAGGAGTTGAAATGGATTACGCCGACTGAAGAGGCTGCCGCTCGCAAACAAAAGATTAAGCTCGGTAAAATTACCTCTTTTGGTGGCTCTCAAGTTCCTTATGTCACACAAGCCGTCGTCCAGGAGTTGACTAGACGTTTTGGGCGAGATGCTGTGGTTAAGGGAGGAATGCGCGTTCAAACCACGATCGACCTCAAAATGCAGCGGACGGCTGAAGAAACAGTCAAAGCATGGCACGATCGACTATATGGTCAAGGCATTTTTTACGATCGCGACCAAGGTCAAATCGCCCTAGCAGCCGTCGATCCCCGCACCCACTTCGTCAAAGCAATGGTTGGCGGTGTCGATTACGAAAAGAGTCAGTTCAACCGCGCCATTCAAGCTCGTCGTCAGCCCGGATCTTCTTTTAAGCCTTTTATCTACTACGCTGCCTTTGCTAGCGGCAAATACGGCCCAGATTCCGTTGTCTACGACTCCCCTGTGGGCTATCGCGACGGCGACGGCTACTACTACCCTCAAAACTACGGCGGAGGCTTCTCCGGTGCTGTCACTATTCGTAGAGCTTTGGAAGTATCACTAAACATTCCCGCCATCAAGCTCGGCCAAGAAGTCGGATTAAATAAAGTAATTGAAATTTGTCGCGTACTCGGCATCAGAAGTCCGATGGAACCCGTGGTTTCCTTGCCCTTGGGTGCAGTTGACCTGACTCCTTTGGAGATGGCGGGGGCTTTTGCTACCTTCGCAAACAATGGCTGGCATTCTGACACCACGTTTATAGTCCAAGTAACCGACAGCAGTGGTAACGTCTTGCTCGACAACACACCCAAACCCAAATTAGTTCTCAATGCTTGGGCTGCTGCTTCTGTCAACAGTGCCTTACAAGGCGTAGTTAACAGCGGAACGGCAAGGGCGGCTCAACTTGGCCGACCCGCTGCTGGGAAAACTGGTACAACTTCCTCAGAACGGGATATCTGGTTTGTGGGCTACGTCCCCCAGTTGTCCGTGGCTGTTTGGGTTGGCAACGACGACTATACACCGATGAGCTACGGTGCTACTGGCGGTACTCTTGTTGCCCCTATTTGGCGCGATTTTATGAGCCAAGCTTTACAGGGAGTTCCAGCAGAAGATTTCAAACCTGCTTCAGCTTTTGAGCGACCTTAATTATTGGGCATGGGGCATGGGGCATTGGGGCAT
>NZ_NXIB02000160.1 GCF_002412335.2 Tychonema bourrellyi FEM_GT703 | reverse complement strand
GCCCCTACTATACATGGGAAACGCCTTGTACGGGCGAATGGCCATTCGCCCCTACGCACCCTACAATACCTGTACGGAATTTGGGCCTATTGGCGGCTACCTTTGACGGGAAGACCGGATTTAGCTACTGTGATGGGCGATCGGGCTAAACGCATTGAGTGCAATAATCCGAGTCGTTGTCGGGTGAATGACGAGGTTTAAATTAATGATTGCTGATTTTCGGGCGATCGCAACTGCTCCCTCACCCATTGACACAAAGAGCGAATTATGGCATGATCATCTTGAGTTTCTGCCATCTGCAAAAGTTGATTGAGCATTGCTACAGAAAGAATCGGAAATGTCGGACTGCGATCGCAGCTAATATATTCCCGGTTTTGCAATTGATAAATTTGTACAGTTTGCGATCGATACCGCCAAACTTCAGGAATTCCTAGCTGTGTATAAACTACAAATCGATTAGAAGAGGGACTGGTAATATCAACTTCAATCACCAAGTCTGGGGGGGGATCGGTTGAGATGTCAAGTCTTTTCCCTAGAATGCGATCGACATTTTGAATATAAAAACATGAATCTGGTTCTGCACCTTGTTCTAAATCTTCACGGTTGAGAGTCGTCGAACCAAATCCCTTAATCTTCAAATCCAACTCCTCAGTCAAAGCTGTAACAATCCGTTTCAGCAAACAGTTAATAGTTTCATGCAAATCTGATGGCATGATAATTTCTAAGACTCCTTGAGAATATGAAAATCGCGAGGATCTCTTGTCTCCTGCTTCTGCTAATAAGCTTTTGTAAGTCTGCCAACTGATATTAGATAATACTACCAGTTGTGTAGTTTTTTCCGCTGAGGGGTTAATGGTCGTAACGGTCATATTTTCCCGCTCCTTAATCCATAAAATAGACGCTCAAAAGCTGAAAATTTATATTTTAGGCTTTCGATTTACGAGAGAACGGGACAGACGGGGCTCGAACCCGCAACTTCCGCCGTGACAGGGCGGTGCTCTAACCAATTGAACTACTGTCCCTCGTTTTTGCCTTTCTTTCAGGCACAATTTCTATTATGCCTATGACCGCACCATTTGTCAAGGGGTTTTTTGAACTTTTATTTTGAACCCCAAAATCTGAGTCTCCTGAAACGGGCTGAAGTTGTTGTCACTCACCAAAATCAGACCTCTGCTACCATCGCCTAAAACCGGGCCCAATGTCAAGCCCTCAATATTGTCTAAGGGAATTTTCAGGGTGTCAAAATCCAGCAGCAGCCGTTTTTGAGCCGGAGAAACCTCACTGAGACGGCTTTTGAGGCTTTCGAGTCCGAAGATGCGATCGGCCTTTTCCAGAGAAATCTCAAAAAGTCTAATGATATTTCCAGTTTCCAGAGAGAAAGCGCGCTCTAAACTCAGCAAGCGATTTTCGTCGATCGCCAATAAATCCACTAAACCGTTGGTGGTAAATTTTCCCACAGGATTAGCGCCCGGTGGTAGTGGTTCGGTGATGTAAACAAACGATCGCCCTAAATTGCCACTAACCGCATCGTACTGCAAAATCCGGCACGGACTGCCACTTTGCAGCGAAGGTACTGCGCCATCTTGAACCAGGGCATTTTCTGTGGCTGTAAATAGATATTTTTTGTCTGGCGTCAAAGTCAAACTTTCAAACGCTAGATTGTTGCGGATACCTTTAGTCCCTTTGTCATCGGGCAAAAATAGGTCAGGAATTGACAGAGTTTTGAGCAGCTTACCATCTAGGGAGAATTCTTTGATGAAGGGATTGATTCGGCGATCGACATCTCCCTCAGAAGAAACAAACACACTGTTTCCAGTAAAAGCGATCCCTTCAGGATCTAAACTCAACTCTGGAAAACTCTTGCCATTTTCATCTAGTAAAGTTGTGACAGCAGTAAAAGCAATTTGCTCTTTTTCCAGTTTACCAGATGGCAAGTTAATTTTGAGAGAATAGAAACGCGCCGGAGCCAGGGTGCTGCGGTCATCTGATATAGTATAATAAACTTGTTTATCAGCATCATAAGTAATGCCAGAAAGTCCGCCAATTTCCGTCCCCCCAAACGGAGAACCAGTCGGAAATATCGCCCTACCGATAAAATCTATTTGAGTAACAGCAAAAGATTGAGCCGACATACCGACAAAAATAGCAACAGTTGCTGATATTAGAATACAGACAATAAATAGAATTAATTTGGCTGACTTTCGCATTTCACTAATAACTAAATTATGATATTAACACTCTCTTCAGTCCGCGCAGGCGGACTTCGTTTGTGTAGACGCGGTTTCAACCGCCGAGTTTTATCTTCCTTCGCGCCCTTCGCGCCTTCGCGGTTCAATAAATCATAAATTCACTGTTGATGATCCAGCAAAAAATTCGTCAACCAATCCTTAACCACATAAGTAGCACGACAATCATCCTCATTGTATCGGACGATCGCCTCCAAGATCGATCGATCGCCAGTTTTCAACCATTCCTCGTACCAGCAGACACACTGAGCACCATTCGCCTTCGCATCTCGCCACTCAAAACCGAGCCAGCGCGCGATCGGTTTAAGTGCATAACTTTCCACTGGCATAATCGCTTTTTGGGTAACATATTTATGGATATCCACAAAGCGTTTGAGTACAGGCTTCCACAGATATGCTGGAGTGTTGTAAAGCTTTGCCAATCGCTTAAAAGTCTTGACTTCGTAATCGCAAAAGTGGAAAATAGGAGCAATCGGATAAGTCCACATTAATTCTAAAAATTGTGACCATGCTACTCCTTCCTCTGTCGCACTTTCCGCTAAAAATTCATAGTATTTCTCTGTATTATTGTATCTGTCAACCACTAAGACTCCGTGGAGGTAATCTAAGTTTAATTCTGGTTCGGCTTCAATATCGAAGTATAATTCAATGGGTGCGATCGGCAAAAACACAGATTGGGAATAAGGAATTGGTTTCTTGCGGAGAATTGGCGCAGGTAGAGAAAGTGCAGCAGATTTATTTTCTGTAGTCTTTACAGACTCAATTTTAGCTATTACTAAACTATTTCCTGCAACTTCTGGTATTCTGATCAACTGATTAACCGCTGTCTCTACCGAACCTCTATCCGTGACATCCGTTAAATCCGCTACAAAATCCGCTGCCGAACCTCTATCCGTGACATCCATTAAATCCGCTACAAAATCCGCTGCCGAACTTCCTTCTTCTCGCACAAACGGCTGATTCAAAAAAGTCGATCGCGCTTGCTGCACCACATCCACCGCCACTCCCGCCACAAACTCAGGATAACTCGCTAATAAATCGGAATTAGCATTAGCCAAAGATTCTAAATCGGTCAATCCTAGAACTTTTAGTATAGCATATCGCTTAGCCGTAACTCCCGGCAATAGCGAAAGATGTTTAATAGATTCAGCTTCCGCATGACAAGCAGTATACCAACCGCAAAGAGTGCACTTTTGGCGAGAAATGAAAACCTCCGGTTGATCCCGATTTTCTAACATCTTAATGCACTCATCCAAAATTTCTAACATCTGAGGCATTCGCTGGTATAGATTCACAGCCCAAAGCCCTTTTTTTCGCAGCATCAACCACGCATTTTCTGGCATTATTCCCTGCACGGAAGCTAACACTTGTGCGTGAAAAGCTGCGATAATTTGATAATCTAGTTTTGGTCGCTTACTCAGCCAAATATCGGCAGTCGCATAACTCCAATCGCCAAATTTGGAATCTCCCGGCTGTTTGATTAATAAATGGGGGCGGCTGACGAGGGTGATTTCGGAAGAGTGCAGAATTGAGGATGAAAAATGCACGGGAGTTTCGGGGATTTCGCCGATGTCTGGCAAATATTGGCCGTCTATTCCTGAGATAGAAGCTGTTTCGCCGTTGGTTTTGCCTAATTCGCCTTGACAAATCACTCCTCGATAAATGCGATCGACTCCTTGCTGCATTAAACTTAAAGTAGCCGCCGCACCTGCCGCCCAATCCCCTCTAGGATAATATGGTTGTTGGTAAGTCTCGTTTTCTAAAGCTTGCTGCTGATATGTCGCGCTGTCGCGCATCAATTTTAGCAGAAAATCGCTGGGTGGATCTAGTTGTTTCCAGTCTCCCAAAGTGTCTAAAAATGCTCGGAGATTACATCGCTGATAGGAAAGTAACAGTTTGTCAGTTATTAACATTTAGTGTTCGCAGAAGGAAGTTCGGCAACGTATTTTGTAACGGATGTAACGGATGTCAGTCAGGCTTTTTGAGAGATGTTTTTGAGATTGATATTTATTCGATCGGTCATGGGCGCCCATAGTCCATATATAGTGTTTTGTAGGGGCAATCCCCCCGTGGTTGCCCATCCGTAGGATTATTGTGTAAGTCCTATCAATATTAACGCTATCAATTAATTACCCAAAAAAATGACAAAGGACAAACATCGGCAACAATTTCCAGCTTTGGCCAATAAAGCTTATTTTAACTACGGCGGACAAGGGCCGTTGCCTGAACCTGCTTTAGAGGCGATTTATGGGGCATACAAACGGGTGCAGCTTGGGGGACCGTTTTCGGGGGAAATCGGTGCTTGGGTGGCTCAGGAGGCGATGCTGACGCGCTGTGCGATCGCAAATGAGTTAGCCGTCCCTCCTGAAACGATCGCCCTGACGGAAGATGTCACCGTCGGCTGCAATATTGCTCTGTGGGGCATTGATTGGCGATCGGGCGACCATTTATTGCTCTCTGACTGCGAACATCCCGGCATTGTAGCTAGTGTAATGGAACTTCAGCGCCGTTTCAACATTGAGGTTTCGGTTTGTCCGTTGGCGGCTACTTTGAATGAGGGCGATGCGGTGGCGGTAATTGCTGATTATTTGCAGCCGAATACTCGTTTGTTGGTAATCAGTCATATTTTGTGGAATACTGGCCAAGTTTTGCCTCTGGCTGAGATTGTAAAGGTGTGTCATCAAGGTTATGAACTCCCCCTAACCCCCCTCGATCAAGTATTGAATGAACCCCCCCTAACCCCCCCTTATGAAGGGGGGGGACAAGAGGAATTACCTGTGCAGAATCACAAAGTTAGGGTGTTAGTTGATGCGGCTCAATCTGTGGGGGTTTTGCCTTTGAATTTGATTGAATCGGGGGTTGACTTTTATGCTTTTACTGGTCATAAATGGTGGTGTGGCCCGGAGGGTTTGGGCGGACTTTATGTGAGTGATGAAGCTTTGGCAGATTTGCAGCCGGTGTTTATCGGTTGGCGGGGAATTGTGACGGATGCAAATGCTAAACCGATTGGTTTAAAACCGGGAGCTCAACGTTACGAAATTGCGACTTCGGCTTATCCTTTGTATGTGGGTTTGCGAAGTGCGATCGCCCTGCAACACGAATGGGGTACGATGGAGGAAAGGTATGCAGAAATTTGTCGCTTGAGTAAGTATCTCTGGGAGGGTTTGTCGGAAATTAGTCATGTAGAATGTTTGCGGACTTCTGCACCGGAAGCGGGTTTAGTTTCGTTTCGATTAACTAATGGGATGCCGCACAAAAAGCTCGTCGATTTGTTGGAGAAACAGGGAATTATGGTGCGGACAATTCTTAATCCTGATTGTGTGCGGGCTTGCGTTCACTATTTTACCACTGAGGCGGAGATTGATAAGTTGGTTGGGGCGATCGCAATACTGTAGGGTGCGTCGCCTTGAGCTATTTCAACTAGCTGGAAAATCTCACAGCGACGCACCTACAAAATTAGGGGCGATCGCAATACTGTAGGGTGCGTCGCCGCCCTTAGCTATTTCAACTAGCTGAAAAATCTCACAGCGACGCACCAAATTAGATGGAACTCACATCTTGCACCTTTCTTAAGAACAGGCAAGATGCCTGTTCCACAAAGAATTAATTAATGTTATTGTGGGGCGGGCATCCTGCCCGCCCATGAAGAGCTAATTGAGAATGGTGCAAGATATCAGATATAATCAAAATAGAATAGAGCGGAGTCAAAGCTATGTCAACTACAGAAAGAGTTCGCTGGACAACTGCTGATTTAGAATTATTACCCGATAATGGCAACCGTTATGAGATAATCGAAGGAGAATTAGTCGTGACAAGAGCACCCCGCTGGGAACATCAAAATATTGTTGACAATGTTTGCAGAACCTTAAATAATTGGTCGATAGAGACGGGTTTAGGTAAGGCTGCAACAACTGCTGGTTTGATCTTCACGGATGGTGATAATGTTATTCCTGATGTGGTTTGGGTAAGCTATGAGCGTTTAGCACAAATATTAGATGAGTCGGGACATTTGGCTGGTGCGCCGGAATTGGTGGTTGAGGTGATGTCTCCGGGTGAGGAAAATGAAAGGCGCGATCGGCAATCTAAGTTAAAATTATATTCGGTTCAGGGTGTGCGGGAATATTGGATATTTGACCAGCGACAACAAAAAGTTGAGGTTTATTTGCGGGAAAATGGAGTTTTGAAATTAGCGATGACGTTGTTTAAGGAAGATAATTTAACCAGTCCTTTATTGCCTGGTTTTAGCGCGTCAGTTGCCACATTGTTTGCGTAGAAACATCGCAATAAAAGGGGGGACAAGAGCATCCTATCGTCCCCTTTTATAAAAATTTTATTTAAGGCGAATTTTCCTCATCGTTACTAAGATTTTTTTGACCAATTCCCAAATTTTTTTTAGATGATTTTAAGTCTTTCCAAAGCGCTTTAATATCTTTATAAGCTTTCTCGGCGCTAATTTTGCCACCTGTTTCCAGCGAGCAAATATATGTTATTTTTTGAGCGAATTCCTGTAAATTTGCATTAAATGCCAAGTTTTCCGGCGTGAAATCACCATAGTAGCGATGGCGAGGATGTAGAAAATCTTCCTTCTCAGTCATTGCCCCCTCCTAATTAAATTTTTGGTTGCGTTTCTGCTTCTATTTTAGCCTTATTGTCTATTATTTAACTTAAATTTAACTTTTTCTTAACTTAAATTCATAAAAAATAGAAAAATGCGCTTTCGCCATCTCCCTTTGGATAGATTTTAGAGGTTTTTCTGAAGTTTTTGTGAATTTATGAACACAAATTCAGATATATGTCAAGGAAATATGAAAAACTTGTTACAAAAGTTTGCCCGATCGCACTAAAATGAAAATGAGAACCAAACTAAATCTGGAAAAAATGTCACCGAAGTCTGCTGTTAAGGGCGCTGGAAATCAGTCGATCGCACAAAATGATACACCAATGTGCGATCGACCGCACCTAGTTGACAGTTTACGAACCGAGGGCATCCAAACACAAGTTCTCAACACCGCAAAAGCTCAGCGCATGGCAGAATTTTTCAGTCTTTTGGGAGATGCCAATCGCTTACGCCTGCTATCAGTATTGGCAAAACAAGAACTGTGCGTGTGTGACTTAGCCGCCACTTTGAGTATGAGCGAATCTGCCGTGTCGCACCAGTTGCGGGCCTTGCGGGCGATGCGATTGGTCAGCTACCGCAAGGTTGGGAGACAGGTTTTTTATAGTTTACTCGATCGACACGTTTTGGAACTCTATAATGCAGTTGCCGAACACTTAGATGAAGAATAAACTCGGCCTTAATCTTTGATGGTGTGCCCACTAGCCACAATCGCCTGTTTAATAGACTCTTCAGAAGCTTTCGCCTCAACCGTAACCGTCTTAGCTGCCACATCTACATTGACAGAAGCATCGGATTCAACAGTTTTGATGGCTTTGACAATCGTGTCTCCGCAGCCAGAACAGACAATGGACGGAACGTTGAATAGTATTGGCATAATAAAATCCCGATGGTGTAAATGACAGTATTGATTGTTCTTCTATTTTAATCTAATTGGTGAACAAAGTGTTTTGTTCTGGTGGTGAGAGTTTAGGAGATTGTCGGTTTTAGGCAATTATTCTCTGTGAAACCGGCCCCTAGAGGATGATTGAAAATTGACCAAAAATTTCTTGATGGTACAAGTCCCAGAATTTATCCGTGGGGTCAATAGACATCTCCCATAATTATTGTGGAACAGGCATCTATTGTGGAACAGGCATCCTGCCTGTTCTTCGCTATCTTTTTAGGAGAGGTCTAATCTCAAATCTCAAATCTCAAATCGATTGACTAATCCCAGCCGAAATCTCGATCGCACAATTCGGCTAGTCTTTGGTTATGCGATCGAAAATATGCTCTCAATTGCTCATACACAGCCTCGCTGATAGGCGGATATTCGTTAGAGTTGTGCTTGCCATAAGTTTCTAGTTGCTGAGGCGGTAAGTCTAAAAAATCGAGCACGGTGTTGACGGTTTCCGACGGGTTGGTATACAAGTCTTCACTTTTGATAATTAAGATTTGTTCTTTGGGAAAAAGCTGCATCCATAGGGGGAGTTGATCGGCATAAATGCCACGCTTTAAATATGTGTGGTGTTGGTGTTCATAACTGTAGTAATTTGGGTTAGCTAGGAGTTTTTCGATTTCGCCTTTGAGTCTTTTGGGTTCGGAAGCGATCGCCTCTTCTAACGATAGGGATTCGTATTCTATTCTGATATAGTGATAGTAGTGGGAAATTGCGCGATCGACTGGGTTTCTCAACAATACGATGATTTTAACTTCAGGACATAAATCGTGCATTCGCCCTGGAACGTGGGGGTGAAATATATAGTAAGGACTGGCTTCTCCGGTGATTTTGTAGGGGCCATTTTCTGGCTGAGGAAATTGGGAATAGTACCAGTCTGCACCTTTGTCGAAGTTTAAGTCAAAATAATGTACTTCTTTCTGGGTGGCATGGGCGATTTGGGGATGTTGGGTCAGGTAAGCATAAAGCGACGTTGTGCCACCTTTTTGGGCACCGATGATGATGAAGTCAGGGGGTTTTGGGATTGGGTTCATGGGTTTTAATGCGATCGGGAAAAACCGGAAATTGATCGTATTAATTGTAGGACACTCCAAAAGCCCATAGGTGTCAACTTAAGCCTGAAAGCCTTGAGAAATCTGGTTTTTACCTGAGTCTAGATCCCCCTAAATCCCCCTTAAGAAGGNCCCCTTCTTAAGGGGGGTTAGGGGGGATCTGGCCTTAATCGTCAAACAGTAGTCTGTGACAGGGTTTGGCCTTAAGTTGACACCAATGGGTTTTTGGAGTGTCCCTACAATTAATCTGCCGTGTCCTGGCTAAAAAACTAAATCTACACAGATTGAGTTACATGATGACGGCTAGTCAATTTATCCAATTGATTCACCAACAAACTCAGGAACAATCCCACATCGGTAACAACACCAGTAGATTCGATCGAACCCCGATCGCTCAATTTAGTCACCACCGCCGGATTAATGTCCACACAGACCATCTTCACACCAGCCGGAGTCATATTTCCCACACCAATAGAGTGCAGCATAGACGACAGCATCAGCACCATATCCGCACCACGTAACAGCTCAGTATACTCTTCTTGAGCCTTAACTAAATCCATTTGCGTGTCAGGAAGTGGGCCGTCATCGCGAATCGAACCAGCCAGGGAAAATGGTATATTATTCTTCACGCACTCGTACATCACACCGTTAGTAACCAGCCCAGCTTCAACAGCTTTCGCAATACTGCCATAACGCCGCACAGTATTAATTATTTTCAAGTGATGTCGGTGTCCACCGCGCACAGCAATACCGCGTTTCATGTCAACCCCCAAAGAAGTTCCCATGTTCGATTGTTCCATGTCATGAACCGCGATCGCATTTCCGCCCAACAACGCTTGCACATAACCTTCGCGAATCAAATGTGCCAAATGTTCGCCGCCGCCAGTATGGATGACAACAGGCCCTGCGGTAACAACAACTTTACCACCCCGATCGCGAATTTGGCGCAATTCCCACGCTACCTGTTCCACCACCAATTCGACGCGGCGTTCACTAGAAACGCTCCCAGACATAAAGCTAAATTCCTGAGAATTACGTTGTTCCCGCGATTCTGTTTTGCGAATCGTGCGAATGCCGACCACATCGACAACGACTTTTTCTCCTACTTTTAAATCCCGCAGTAATTTGCAGGTTGCGACTGGACCTTCGGCAGTTTCTGTAATAGCAACCGCTCCATCCATCCGCTGATTTTGCGCTTTCACCCACTGGTTATTTACCCGCACTTCCGTCGGATAAATCGTACTAACATAAAAGTCGTCCGGGCCGACGCCATCTTGCACTACAGGTTCTAAAATAGCGTCGCAAAGCTCTTGGGGCGGGGACACTGCACCGAGGTCAATCAGCAGTGCGATAATGTCTTCCATCACATCGTGGGAAGGAGCCGAAACTTTAACTTCGGCAGTGGAAGTGCTTTGCCGCTGCTCTCCTAAACTGAAATTGAGCACTTGGAAACTGCCGCCGTTTTCGACAATTAAGTCTAAAGCGCGACTAATTAAACCGGCATCCAGCAGGTGGCCTTCCATGCGAATTGCGCGGCTTTCTACCATCACGTTTGCCGATCGATCTTCTTGCACTGGTTCTATCACCCGTAGTGTCAGACACTTACAAGCACCGCCAGCTTTCAGAAATTCACTCATCGGCGTTTCAATGACTTTAAAACCAGCATTAGTGATGCGCGTTTTTAAGCTGTCGCTGACTTTATTCATTACCACAATATTGTTAATATTGACAGCATTACAAGCAAAGTTAGCGGCATCTGCTTCTTCAATGGCAATCCGTTTTTCTGGTGCAACTCGCATTTCAATTAAGCGGTTGGAGTAGGAATCAAATGCGGCTGGATAGTAAAGTAAATATCCACCGCTCAAGGGACAAAAACAGGTGTCTAGGTGATAGAAACGCTCATCTACTAAACGCAGCGAAAGCACTTCAATGTTGAGCCAGTTTGCAAGTAACGGGTGAGAATCTAGTTCAGAACGGAAGCCGTATCCTGCCCATAACCAGCGTCCTTCGCGATCGAGCAAAGCATCACCAGCACCCTCAAATGGCAAGTCTTTCGGTAGTTCGTGAACGGTGAAACCTTTGTCCTCAAACCATTCTTTGAAATAGGGTTCTTCGCCTTGACGTTCTTTGTGATAGAAACGGCTGAGGACAAAAGTATTGCCTAAAAGTAGACCCGCGTTGGCGGTGAAAACCATATCAGGCCAGCCTTTTTGGGGCGGTACAAGGTCTACAATGGCATTTTCTTTCAGGACGTGGTAGAGTTTTTCCCACTGTTCCACGGCGCGATCGCGCGATGATTTGTGGACATTGCCCTCCATCCACGGATTAATCACGTAGTCCACATCATAGTGGTCGGGAGCGCACATGAGGAAGCGAATTGAGTCAGTCATAATTCAGTTAAAATGTGGTAGATGCTACAGACTTAAGTTGACAGAGTTTGCTAGAGAAAAACTGCAATGTTGGCTGGTCACAGCCAGAGTGCAACATCAGGTCGCGAAAAAATGAACTTTTCATTATATCATATCAATTCGCCTCTAGCTCACCGTAAGCTGCATACACAGCCTTTACGTTATACCAATTCAGAAAAATCCGAGCTATTTCTAAGGCTAACTGCGAGTTCCCGCGATCGATCAACCACTGCAAAAAAGGAGTCATGGTTCGCTCATTCAGGAGTCCGCCTACAGATAAAACTCCCCACAGGATCTGGTGTAGCCAAGTCATTTGAATCATCAGGCGCACTTCCCAACTAGGGTGTTTTTGATAAAATAAAACTCCCATTCTGCCGCGCTGAATTTCTCGGTCAATCATGCCAGGAATCTGGTCTAAATTAAAAGGTGGATGCCAGTGATAACCGACAGCAGCAGGACATTTAATCAGTTTTAAACCTAATTTCTTTAACCTAACTCCCAACTCTAAATCTTCCCAGCCGTAAAGTTGAAAACGATTGTCAAACAGTCCAGCTTCAATCAACCAGTGACGGCCGATGGCCACATTTCCCGTCGCGAAATAAGCAGCCGAAAAGTCGGTGATTTTGTATGGTTCGGAAGTGGGATTGTCAAAATTGCAAGTATTAATGACGCTCCCGTAAGTGAAAACCGCATCAGTATCTTTGTAACCTTGTAGCAAAGCATCTGCGTGTGATTGCAGAAAATGCTCTGTTACCACCAAGTCGCTGTCAATGAAAATAATCGTATCACCGTTAGCATCTTCAATGCCCAGATTTCTGGCTGCGGCTGGGCCTTGGTGAGATTGTGCGATCGATCGCACATGAGGCAACTCGTCTGCATTTGCCGCCAACCACTCCAGAGTCCCATCTGTCGATCCGTCATCAACTACAATCACCTCATAGTCTCTGACACTGTTACCAAACTGCTGATTTTCCAGGGCCAGTAGACATTTTGCCAAAATAGGTATACGGTTGTATGTCGGAATCACAACACTAAAAAACACGGCTTTTCCCCACTGCCACAGTTACCGTATCCCACGGTAGCAGATTTTTCGCAGCGATTATATCGAACAACAGCAAACTTTAAGCAAAAAAGAATATATAAATCTGTACCATTTCTGACAAGAATCGATCTCAATTAGGTGCATAATACAAAGTTGGTTAAATATCACATCTTGCACCATTCTCCAGAACAGGCAAGATGCCTGTTCCACAAAAATTAAATTTTCTTGTGGGGTGGGCAT